>JAJZPJ010000007.1 GCA_021811225.1 Pseudomonadota bacterium | reverse complement strand
GACCGGATCGACCTGATGATCGACATGCCGTCGCTGTCGGCGGCCGAACTGCAGGAGGAAAACGGGACAGAAGCCTCAGACGCTGTGCGCCGACGGGTGGTCGCCGCCCGCGCCCTCCAGGTCGAGCGCCAGGGCAAGCCCAACGCCGACCTGGGCACCGGAGAGATCGACCGGCACTGCCGACCCGACGCCGCCGCCCGGGATCTGCTGCAACAGGCGATCGTCCGTCTGAATCTCTCGGGCCGAAGCTACCATCGGGTGCTGCGGGTCGCCCGCAGCATCGCCGATCTGGCCGCCGCCTCCGGCATCAACCGCGTCCATGTCGCCGAAGCGGTGCACTACCGCCGCGGCCTGGCTGGCGATTGAGCGACGGCTGAAGCCCGTCAGCGCGCCTGGACGCAGCGGCTCTCGCGGGCGAACAACAGCAGGATGAGCGAGGCCGTGATGGCGGCGAAGATCAGGCCGAAGCCGGCCCGGTAGGCGGCGTCATAGAGCCGCGCGCCGTTGGCGATGGCGCCGTGCCAGTGGCGGTCGAGCATCCAGCCGACGCCGGGCTGCAGCAGCATGCCGCCCAGCAGCGGCACCGACTCCTTGGCCCAGGCGAAGCCGATGATCAGGTTGCCGGCCGCGAAACCGGCCACCACCAGCGCCGCGACCAGGTGCCGAACAGGGGACCGCCCAGCGCCCAGGCGGCGACGCACAGCATCGCGGTCAGGACGGCGGCGGACGGCGGGCCGGATCAGCACTGTTCCCAGGGCAGCCCGTCGAAGCGCCAGCCCGCCAGCGTGCCGCGCCGGTGCTGGTCGTCGAGCTCGCCCTCGAAGCCGTGCAGAACGTTGAACACCTCGGTGAAGCCGGCCTGCTCCAGCGCCAAGCCGGCGTCCTTCGAGCGGTTGCCGCTGCGGCAGATCAGCACGATCGGCCGATCGACGCTGGCCGCCTTCTTGACGTGGGCGACGAAGTGCGGATTGACCTCCCAGTCCGGACCGTCGTTCCACGGAATCATGATGGCGCCGACCGGATGGCCGACGAACAGAAACTCCATTTCGCTCCTGACATCGACGAACAGGGCGAGCGGATGCTCATGGAGAAACTGATGGGCTTCTTTCGGTTCGAGGTGCTTCATGGCGAACTCCGGATTGCCGGTCGAGCGGACGATTATAGACCAGGCGGCAAGGCCTCCGTGCCGGGCGGAGCCCGCATCCCGGCGTGATAAGATTCCCGGCCGAACTCGGAAAAACCCGCCATGCAGCCCGACCGCAGCGCCCTGCTCCACGATCTCCTCTCCCGCCGCATCCTGATCCTGGACGGCGCGATGGGCACGATGATCCAGCGCCACGAACTCGCCGAGGCGGACTACCGGGGCGAGCGCTTCGCCGCCCACGGCAAGGATCTCAGGGGCAACAACGATCTGCTCTGCCTGACCCGGCCGGAGCTGATCCGCGGCATTCACGCCGAGTATCTCGCGGCCGGCGCCGACATCGTCGAGACCAACACCTTCAACGCCACCTCGATCTCGCAGGCCGATTACGGCCTGGAGGCGATCGTCTATGAATTGAACGTCGCCGGCGCGAAGCTCGCCAGAGAGGTCTGCGACGAATTCACCGCAGAGAACCCGGCCAAGCCGCGCTTCGTCGCCGGCGTGCTCGGGCCGACTTCGCGCACCGCCTCGATCTCGCCCGACGTCAATGACCCCGGTTACCGCAACGTCGATTTCGACCGGCTGGTCGAAGCCTACCTGGAAGCGGCGCGCGGCCTGATGGACGGCGGCGCCGACCTGTTGCTGGTGGAGACGGTGTTCGACACCCTGAACGCCAAGGCCGCCCTGTTCGCGCTCGAGCGACTGTTCGACCAGTGCGGGCAGCGGCTGCCGCTCATGATCTCGGGCACCATCACCGACGCCTCGGGCCGGACGCTCTCGGGCCAGACCGCGGAGGCCTTCTGGAATTCCCTGCGCCACGCCCGGCCCTTGTCCTTCGGCCTGAACTGCGCGCTCGGGGCCGCCGAGCTGCGCCAGTATGTCGCGGAACTGTCGCGCGTCTGCGACTCGTTCGTCTCGGCCCATCCCAACGCGGGGCTGCCCAACGCCTTCGGCGGCTACGACGAGACGCCGCAGATGCTGGCCAAAGCGATCCGGGAATGGGGCGAGGCGGGCATCATCAACATCGCCGGCGGCTGCTGCGGCACCACCCCGGAACACATCCGGGCCATCGCCGATGCGCTCGCCGATCTGCCCGCGCGAAAACCGCCGCAACCCGGGAAGAAGCTGCGCCTGTCCGGTCTCGAGCCCTGCAACATCGACGAGCGCAGCCTGTTCGTGAACGTCGGCGAGCGCACCAACGTCACCGGCTCCAAGGCCTTCGCCCGCCTGATCATGAACGGCCAGTACGAGGAGGCGGTGGCGGTGGCGCGCAACCAGGTCGAGGCCGGCGCCCAGATCATCGACGTCAATATGGACGAGGCGATGCTCGACTCCAAGGCGGCGATGGACAAGTTCCTGAAGCTCATCGCTTCGGAACCGGACATCGCCCGCGTCCCGGTGATGATCGATTCCTCCAAGTGGGAGGTGCTGGAGGCCGGGCTGAAGTGCCTGCAGGGCAAGGGCATCGTCAATTCGATCTCGCTCAAGGAAGGCGAAGAGAAGTTCCTGGAGCAGGCCAGGCTCACCCGCCGCTACGGCGCCGCGGCGATCGTCATGGCCTTCGACGAACAGGGCCAGGCCGACAGCTACCAGCGCAAGATCGGGATCTGCCAACGGGCCTACGATCTTCTCACCGGCAGCGGCTTTCCCGCCGAGGACATCATCTTCGACCCGAACGTCTTCGCCATCGCCACCGGCATCGAGGAGCACGACAACTACGCCGTCGACTTCATCGAGGCGACGCGCTGGATCCGCGCCAAGCTGCCGCACGCCCACGTCTCCGGCGGCGTCTCCAACGTCTCCTTCAGCTTCCGCGGCAACGACCCGGTGCGCGAGGCGATCCACACCGTCTTCCTCTACCACGCGATCCAGGCCGGCATGAGCATGGGCATCGTCAATGCCAGCCAGTTGGGCGTCTACCAGGAGATCCCGGCGGCACTGCGCGAGCGGGTGGAGGCGGTGGTGCTGAACCGCTCGCGCGAGGCCGGCGAGCAACTGGTCGAGTTCGCCCAGACGGTGAAGGGTTCGGCAAAGGAGCAGGTGATCGATCTCGCCTGGCGCGAGCAGCCGGTGGGCGAGCGCCTGACTCACGCGATGATCAAGGGCATCACCGAGTTCATCGTCGAAGACACCGAGGAAGCGCGGCGGCAGACCGCCGCCCGCGGCCTGCCGCCGCTGGCGGTGATCGAGGGGCCGCTGATGGACGGCATGAACGCGGTCGGCGACCTGTTCGGCGCCGGCAAGATGTTCCTGCCCCAGGTGGTGAAATCGGCGCGCGTCATGAAGCAGGCGGTGGCGCACCTGCTTCCCTACATCGAAGCCGAGAAGCTGCGCACCGGTGCGGCCGCCAAGGGCCGCATCGTCATGGCCACGGTGAAGGGCGACGTCCATGACATCGGCAAGAACATCGTCGGCGTGGTCTTGGGCTGCAACGGCTACGAGGTGTTCGATCTCGGCGTGATGGTGAGCTCGGACCGGATACTCGCCGCGGCGCGCGAACACGACGCCGACATCATCGGCCTGTCCGGCCTGATCACGCCCTCGCTGGAGGAGATGAGCTTCGTCGCCGCCGAGATGCGCCGCCAGGGCTTCGCCCTGCCGCTCCTGATCGGCGGGGCCACCACCAGCCGCGCCCACACCGCGATCAAGATCGCGCCCAACTATCCGAACGCCGTGGTCTATGTGCCCGACGCCTCGCGCGCCGTCGGCGTCGTCACCCGGCTGCTGTCCGAAGACCAGGCCGCCGGCTATCTGGCCGAGGTCGCCGCCGATTACGAGAAGCTGCGGCGACAGCACGCCGGCAAGAAGGGCGTGACCCTGGTCTCGCTGGAGGCCGCCAGGGAGAACCGCCCGCACTTGGAATATTCGCCGCATCCGCCGAAGCGCCCCGGCATCACGGTGATCGCGGACATAGCCCTGGGCGAACTGGAAGACTACATCGACTGGGGACCGTTCTTCCAGACCTGGGATCTCTCCGGCCCCTACCCCGCGATCCTCGAAGACCCCCAGGTCGGCGAGTCGGCGCGAAGCGTCTTCGCGGACGGCAAGAAGATGCTGGCGCAGATCGTCGCGGAGAAATGGCTCTCGGCCCGTGCGGTGTTCGGCCTGTTCCCGGCCAACAGCGTCGGCGACGACGTCGAACTCTACGCCGACGAGTCGCGCAGCAGGACGACGGCCACCCTGCACTTCCTGCGCCAGCAGCAGCAGCGCCCGGCGGGCAAGGCCAACGAATGCCTGGCCGATTTCGTCGCCCCCGCGGGCACGCCCGACTGGCTCGGCGCCTTCGCGGTGACCGCGGGTCTGGGCATCGAAAAGAAGCTCGCCGAGTTCGCCGCCGGCCACGACGACTACCAGGCGATCATGCTGAAGTCGCTCGCCGACCGGCTGGCCGAGGCCTGCGCCGAATGGCTGCACCGGCGCGTGCGGCGCGAATCCTGGGGCTATGCCGGCGACGAGGAACTCTCTAGCGCCGAACTCGTCGCAGAGAAATATCAGGGCATCCGCCCGGCGCCTGGCTACCCCGCCTGTCCCGACCACACCGAGAAGGCGACGATCTTCAGTCTGCTCGACGCGCCGGGAAACTGCGGCATGAGCATCACCGAAAACTACGCGATGAGCCCGGCCGCCTCGGTCTCGGGCTTCTACTTCGCCCATCCCGAGGCGCATTATTTCGCCGTCACCAAGATCGGCCAGGACCAGCTGCAGGACTGGGCGCGGCGCAAGAGCATGAGCGTCGCCGAAGCCGAGAGGTGGCTGGCGCCGATTCTGTGATGAAAATCCTCGAATACGTCGGTCTGGATACCAGCCGCGTCAAGAGTGCCTATCGCAAGGTGACGGAAGCCATCGCCCGCGGCGACTTTCGTGCCGCACAGGTGAAGAAGCTCGCCAATCTCGCCCACGGCAAGTTCTACCGGGCCAAACTCGATGATGCCGACCGGCTGCTGTTTTCGCTGGTGCGTCACGGCGACGATGTTTGCGTCCTGATGCTGGAGGTGATCGCCAATCACGATTACGACAAGTCGCGCTTCTTGCGCGGCGCGGCCATCGACGAAGCGAGGATACCCGACTGCGCCGACCAGGATATCGCCGAGGCCATCCGCGAGGCCCGGCCAGTGCGTTATCTGCATCCGGAGCGCAGCGCTGTCCATCTGCTCGACAAGCCGATTTCCTTCGACGATACCCAGGAAGCCGTTTATCGTCAGCCGCCACCGCTCGTCGTCGTCGGCAGCGCCGGCAGCGGCAAGACGGCGCTGACGCTGGAGAAGCTCAAGCACGCCGAGGGCGAGGTGCTCTATGTCACGCACTCCGCCTTTCTCGCCCAAAGCGCCCGCGATCTCTACTACGCCAACGGCTTCGAGCATGCCGGGCAGGAGGCGGCGTTTCTGTCCTATCACGAGTTCATCGAGTCCATCCGCGTGCCGGCCGGACGCGAGGCGCTCTGGCGCGATTTCTCTGGTTGGTTTGCGCGCATGCGCCAGAGCTTCAAGGACATCGACGCCCATCAGGCCTTCGAGGAAATCCGCGGCGTACTCGCCGCCGCTGCCGGCGGACCCATGTCGCGCGAGGACTACCGCAATCTCGGCGTGCGCCAGACGATCTTCCCCGCCGAACGACGCGACGCGCTCTACGATCTGTTCGAGAAATACCGCGCCTGGCTGGCGCAGGCGAAGCTCTACGACCTCAATTTGGTGGCGCAGGACTGGCAGACGCTTGCCGCACCGCGCTACGACTTCATCGTCATCGACGAGGTTCAGGACATCACTCCGGTGCAGCTCGCGCTGGTGCTGAAGACCCTGAAGAAGCCCGGCCAGTTCCTCCTCTGCGGCGATTCCAACCAGATCGTCCATCCCAATTTCTTCTCCTGGGCGCAGGTGAAGAGTCTGTTCTGGCGCGATCCGCAACTGGCGGAGCGTCAGGAGCTCTCCGTGCTCACGGCCAACTTCAGGAACGGACTGGAGGCGACCCGCGTCGCCAACACCCTGCTCAAGATCAAGCAGCAGCGCTTCGGCTCCATCGACCGCGAAAGCAATTTCCTGGTCCGGGCCGTCGGCGGCGAGCCGGGACAAGTGGCGCTGCTTTCGGACCAGGACGCGGTCAAGAAGGAGCTCGACCAGAAGATCCGCCAGTCCACCCGCTTCGCCGTGCTGGTGATGCGCGACGAGGACAAAGCCGAAGCCAGAAAGCACTTCGCCACGCCGCTCTTGTTCTCCATCCACGAAGCCAAGGGACTGGAGTACGAGAACATCGTCCTCTATCGCTTCGTGTCCGATCATCGCGCCGAATTCAACGAGATCGTCGAAGGCGTCGACAAGCAGGATCTCGCCGTCGACAGCCTCGACTACCGGCGGGCGAAGGACAAGCACGACAAGTCGCTGGAGGTGTACAAGTTCTACGTCAATGCGCTTTACGTCGCACTGACGCGGGCGGTGAAGAATCTTTACCTGATCGAGTCGGACACCTCGCACCCGCTGTTCGGGCTGCTCGATCTGGCGCCACATGGGCAGGTCAAGGTCGAAGCGCGACAATCGACTCTGGAAGACTGGCAAAAGGAAGCGCGCAAGCTCGAACTGCAAGGCAAGCAGGAGCAGGCCGAGGCCATCCGGCGCGGCATCCTCAGGCAGACGCCGGTGCCTTGGCCGGTGTTCGACGAGGCCAGGATCGGCGAACTGCTGGTCAAGGTGTTCCGCGAACAGGCGCCCGGCGGCAAGCTCAGGCAGCAACTCTACGAAATCGCCACCTGCCATGACGAGCCGGTGCTGGCCACCTGGCTGGTACAGGAAGCGAAATTCGACGCTGCGAAGAATTTTTTGCAGCAACGCATGACGCTCGGTCGCAAGACCTATATGCCGTATTTCGCCGGCCACTTCAAGGACGTTTTGCGCCAGTGCGACCAGCACGGACTCGAACACCGCCTGCCCATGAACCAGACGCCGTTGATGGCCGCTGCCGCCGCCGGCAACGTGGCACTGGCCGAAGCCCTGCTGGATCGCGGCGCCGATCGCGAGACCGCCGATCACTACGGCTGCAATGCCCTGCACTGGGCCATGCGCGAGGCCTTCCGCGATCCGAAGTTCGCCCGCGGGCCCTTCGCCACGCTTTATGAATTGCTCGCGCCCGCGAGCATCGATGTCAATACCGGCGACAGGCTCGTCCGCATCGATCGGCACCTGTCCGAATACTTTCTGTTCCAGACGCTGTGGACGCTGTTCAAGTCGCGCTTCACCCACAAGCAGCGCCGGCCCTACGGCGCCTTCGAGACCCAGGCCATACTCGAAGCCTGGAAGCACCTGCCGGCCAACGTCGTGCGGCCGGAACGCAACAAGCGCCAGCACCTCTCCGGCGTGCTGGCGAGGAACGAGGTGGAGCGCGACTATGCCTACAACCGGGCGCTGTTCATGCGCGTCGTCCAAGGCTGGTACCAGTTCAACCCGAAGCTGTCGGTGCGCCGCAAGCAGGGCGAAGGCGATGTCTGGGTGCCGATCTACCAGGCGCTGAACCTGCCGCTCATCAACGAATTTTCCCGGGATAGCGTATGGGACCGCATCGACGAATATCTCGTTCGGGCAGGCCTGCCCAGCCGCACCGTGCCGGTCGCCGCCGAAAGGGCCCTCGCCCGACAGCAGGCGGCCGAGCAGGAGCAAGCCCGACAGGAAGCCGAATGGCAGGCCCAGCGCGCCAAGCCTCCCGCCGAACCCAGGTGGGGAACCAAGGCCGCCAAGCGGCGCGAGCTCGAGCGGCTGCGCGCGGAAATCGCGGCACGCAAGAAATCCTGATCCTGCCAGATATCCTACTTGCGTAGGACTATACAGTCCTATTAAAATAGGATTTGTGATGGCGCTGGAGAGAGAATAATGCTGCAAACCCTGAGACGAGCCGGCGGTTCATTGGTGATGACGGTACCCAAGGCCTTCATCGAGCAGAACCAGCTTCAGGAGGGCTCTCAGGTCGCCCTGCTGCTGGAAGGAGCGCGCATGACCGTCAGTGCTCCACCCAAGCGCCGCTATAAGCTGGAAGAACTGATGGCCGAGATGCCGGGCAAGTTGCCTCGCGTCGAGGCTTGGGACACCATGAGGCCGGTCGGCAAGGAAGGACTCTGATGGCCTACACCCCGGATCGCGGCGATATCGTGCATCTGCAATTCGATCCGGCTTCCGGGCAGGAAATGAAGGGGCCGCATTTCGGCTTGGTGGTCAGCGCCAAGCTCTTCAACAGCCGCGGGCTGGCGATGATCTGCCCCATCTCGCCAGGCGGGGCGGTTGCGGACCGCAGCTATGGCACGGTGGTCACGCTGACGGGATCGGGCACCGACACGCAAGGCGCGATTCATTGCCACCAGTTGAAATCTCTGGATTGGCGGGGCCGCAAGGCGAAGTTCAAGGAAGCGGTGCCGGCGCCGATCATGGATGACGTGGCTGCGCGGATCGAAGCGATCCTGTTTGGATAGTCGCTGGCCGCCGTGAAAACGCCTTGCCGATGCCGTGCAGCTCAGTCCCCACGACCGGTTCCAGAAGGTCTGACAAAATTTATAGGAGCAGAGAGATGACCACAGAAGACACCCGTTTGAGCTACGCCGAAGCCGTCGCTCACGTGAAGCAGGGCAAGGGCTCGGCCTTCGCGGTGACGCCGGTGTTCGGCGACGAGGACGAAGCCGCCGAGGGCGCCCGCGTCTTCGTGCTGCAGCCGATTGGTGCCGGCGACTTCCAGTTGCGCTTCGTCGCCGGCCCGTTCTTCTCCGCCGCCTACGCCGCCAACGAGACCGTCGCGGCGGACGAGATTCCGGCGAGCGTCGAGGAGCTGCGCTTCATGCCGACGACCTGCCAGGAGGAATGGTTCTCCGGCCAGGTGCAGGTGCTGATCAACCAGCTGATGAATGCCGCCGGCGCCGCGCCGGCGCAGATGCCCGACTACCTCAGCATGCCGAGCAAGGGCGCCGGACCCGAGGCGGTCTTTCCGATGACCTTCATCGAACGAAAGAAACAATAGCCTTCCCCCCCGCCCCCTTCCCAAGGAAGGGGGTGACCATGGTTCGTCCCTTCGGGACTCCATGTCTTACGCTGCACCGGGCTCGGGACGGCCCTTCCCCCGGTGCTCTTTCTCCGGACAACTCCTGGGGTAGGCGAGGCAGTCAGTGGCTGCGAGCGCAGCGAGCCGCAGTCGCCCTCCCCTTGGGAAGGGGGTGACCATGGTTCGTCCCTTCGGGACTCCATGTCTTACGCTGCACCGGGCTCGGGGCGGCCCTTCGCCCGGTGCTCTTTCTCCGGACAACTCCTGGGGTAGGCGAGGCAGTCAGTGGCTGCGGGCGCAGCGAGCCGCAGTCGCCCTTCCCTTGGGCAGGGGAGGGGGAGGGCTTGCCTACACTCCCCAGACCACCGGCACCTTCTTCTTCAGCGACCACTCCAGCAATTCGGCCAGCGGCGCGGCGCGCTGCGCCAGGCTGACGAAGGGGCGGCGGCGGCCGTCGGGAGCGACCTCGAACTGCGGCTGCTCCTCCTCGGTCTGCCCCTGGCGCTGCTCCCTATCCGCATCGATGGCTGCCCTGAGCCGGGAGAGCGCGTCGGGCAACTGCTCGACGGTGACGATGCCCCGGTCGCCGGCCTCCTTGCCCATGATCTCCATCATCCGGTGCGCGACGTCGGCGAACATGATGACGTCGCCCGACGCTTTCGACTGGAAGGTCACGATCATTTCAAACTCCTCTCTCGTTCAGCCAGGACAGGATGCGCTCGGCCACCATACGCCAGTCGCGCTCGAGCATCAGGCCGTGGCCCATGCCGGGGAAAATCTCGGCGGGGACAGCGTAGGTCCGCGCCGTCATCTCGACCAGCGAGGGCGGAATCAGCTGGTCGTACTCGCCGCCCAGGACCAGGAGCGGCGTGCCCTTGAGGCGCGAGGGGTGCGGCAGGTTGAACAGGGTCATGTCCCAGATCGCGCGGTGCGACTCGGGCTGAGAGTAGCGCAGGTAGCGGGAGAGATCGCCGCTCGCCACCGGCTGCGCGAACAGCGCCTCGCGCAGGGTCTCGGCCGAGACGCGCCCGCCGCCCATCAGGCTGTTCAGATCCTTCATCAAGCCGGGCTTCTGGAACATCAGGCCGAAGGCGGCCGACATCAGGCCCTGCGGCGGCGCCGAGCACATCAGCACCGCTGCCGGCGCGTCATGCTTTTCCAGGTACTTCTGCACCACGAAGCCGCCCATCGAGTGGCCGATCAACACCGGCGGCGCGGCCAAGCTCGAGGCCACCTCGGCGACGTCGTCGAGGTAATCGTCGATGCCCAGGCTGTCCAGATGCCCGCGCCCGCGGCTGGCGCCGTGCCCCGACAGGCTCAAGGCGTTGCTGAGGTAGCCTTGCTCCGCGAAAAACGGCAGGAAATGCTCCTCCCAGCACCAGGCCGCGGTATAGGCGCCGTGGATGAACAGCAGCGGGGTTTGCCGCCTCGGCCGGCGCGCGTTGGCCGACGGCGCGTGGCTCAGGACCTCGAGTCCGGGATGATGGCCGGAAGGGCGCGGGTCATTCACGCGGGCGAGGAGCGGGACGCGGCCCAAGTGGATAGCGTTATCATGATGTCGGGAATTTTACTCTGAAGCGTCCATGCCGAAGTGGCTGATCGCCGTGCTGATCACGGTCCTGCTGGTCAATGTATTCCTGCCGCGGCTGGCGGCGCTGCTGCACTTGGGCCGGCTGCCGGGCGACATCCGCTTCCGGCTGCGCGGCCGGAACTATCAGCTGCCCATCGCCTCGATCCTGCTGCTGTCGCTCGCCGCGACCCTGATCCTGAGAGCGCTCTGAACCGGGTTACGGGGCGAGCGCCTTGAGCGCGGCGACGCGGGCCTCGTGGATGCGCAAGGGAATCTGCGCCGGATCGGGGCAGGCGCGGGCGATCGCGCCGGCGTCGATGGCGCGCACGGCCGCGAGCGCGCGCCGCCACAAGGCGGCCTGCGGATAGGGCCGCTCGGCAAAGCCCAGGCGACCGCGGTAATCGCATTCGCACGCGGCCAAGATCTGGGTGAAGCGCTCGGGCCGGCGCAGCCCGTCGCAGCGCTCGATCACCTTGACCATCGTCGATGGCCTGAGCTCCGCCGCCCGGTGGATGTCGCCGTGGAACATCGCCACCAAGAGCGCCAGCTCGCGGCAGTCGGAGGGCACGCGCAGCCGGTCGCAGAGGGGCCCGAGCAGGGCGACGCCGAGCGCCTCGTGGCCGGTATGGCGGGGCAGCACCTCGGGCGGCGTGGCGGCCTTGCCCAGGTCGTGGGCGAGCGCGGCGAAGCGTTGCGCCAGCGACAGGCCGAGTTGCGCCGCCTTGTCGATCACCATCAGCGTATGCACGCCGGTATCCACCTCGGGATGGAAATCGGCGCGCTGCGGCACCCCGAACAGGGCATCGACCTCCGGCAGGATGCGCGCGAGCGCGCCGCACGAGCGCAGGCACTCGAACATCCTGGACGGCTGCGCCTCCATCAGCCCCTTGGCCAGTTCCTGCCAGACGCGCTCGGCGACCAGGTGATCGACTTCGCCCTGGTCGACCATCGTCCGCATCAGGGCCAGGGTCTCCGGGGCGAGGGCGAAATCCCGGAAGCGCGCGGCAAAGCGCGCCACGCGCAGGACGCGCACCGGGTCCTCGGCGAAGGCCGGCGAGACGTGGCGCAGCACGCGCGCTGCCAGGTCGGCGACGCCGTGATGGGGGTCGATCAGGCTGCCGTCCTCGGCCCGGGCGATGGCGTTGATGGTCAGGTCGCGGCGCGCCAGATCCTGTTCCAGGCTCACCTCGGGCGAGGCGTGGAAGACGAAGCCGTGATAGCCCGGCGCGGTCTTCCGCTCGGTGCGGGCCAGCGCGTATTCCTCGTGCGTCTGCGGATGCAGGAACACCGGAAAATCGCGGCCCACCGGCCGGAAGCCCGCCGCGACCATCTGTTCCGGCGTGGCGCCGACGACGACGTGGTCGCGGTCGACCACCGGCAGGCCGAGCAGCTCGTCGCGAACGGCGCCGCCGACGGTGTAGATCTTCATGCCTCGTGTCAGGGGAGGTAGCCGCTGTCGTCGCTGCTCTTGGCTTCGACCACGCCCAGCCGGCTCTTCAGCGACATGGGCCGATCCTCGAACAGCGCCGAGTAATAGACCGCATTGCTCATCACCTTCTTGACGTAATCGCGGGTCTCGTGGAAGGGAATGGTCTCGACATAGATCGCGCCCTCCAGCGGCCGTTCCGCGCACCACCTGCGGGCACGCCTGGGGCCGGCGTTGTAGGCGGCCGAGGCGAGCACCGGGCAATTGCCCAGGCTGGCGAGCACCATCGACAGATAATGCGTACCGAGCTCGACGTTGGTGTCCAATTGTTCGGCCTTGCCCGGCCGGTAGTCCTTCATGCCGATCTTCTTCGCCACCCACCTCGCGGTGCCGGGCATCAGCTGCATCAGCCCCTTGGCGCCGACGCCCGACCGGGCGTCCATGACGAAGCGGCTCTCCTGACGCATCAGCCCATAGACCCAGCCGTGGTCGAGCGCGAGGATCTTGGCCTGGGGATCGATGAGCGAGCGGAACGGCGCCGGATAGCTGAGCGCGTAATCGTGCTGCACCTGGGTGCGGTCGGCGGTGCTGATGGCGCGGTCGAAGACCTCGCTGACGTCCGCCAGCGCCGCGGCGGCCAGAAGCTGCCGATCGTCCATGCCGCGCAGCGTCCAGTTCCATTCGCGCACGCCGTCGATGCGCAGCCCCAGGCGGATCAGCGCCAGCGCGCGCTGGAGGCCGGGATTGTCGCGCGCCGCCGCCACCTCTTGCGCCGAGGGCGGCGGCGCCGGCGGCGGCAGAACCAGCGGCTGGCCCAGTTCGTCGGCGGCGAGCATGCCGTAGAAATTCGCCTCGTCGCTGATCCCGAGGTAGAGCGCGCGCGCGGCGGCGACCTGCCCCTGGGCGGCCTTGGCGCGTCCGAGCCAGTAGATCCAGGCGGGCCGCGCCGCCAGTTGCGCCGGCATGTGCCCGATCACCCGCTCCAGCGCCGGCCAGTCCTCCTCGCGCAGCGCGGCGCGCGCCTGCCAGGCGATCTGCTCATCGGACAACTGCGTCTGCCCGGCCTCGCGGTACCAGGTGCGCGCCTGCGGCAGATGGGCACGCGCCGCCGCCATGGCGATATGCGCCCAGACATGGCCGCGCGCCTCCGCGGAGAACGCGCCCTGGATCTTCTGCCATTCGTCCGCGGCGACCGTCGCGTCTATCCCGGCCAGACGCTCCACCGCATAGCGCAGCAGCTCGCGCTGTTGCAGGCTCATGCGGTGAAAGCTGCGGCGGCTGTCGAGATAGTGGCGCGGCCGCTCGGCGGTGGCGACCAGCGTCGCTCGCCGCGGCGCCTGACGCGGCAGGTAGGCGGCGATCTTGTCCGCCTGGTCGAACTTCCTCGCCAACAACAGATGACGCACCCGCGTCCAGATGTCGCGCTCGCTGATCTGCCCCGAGGCGATCAGCTGCTTCATCGGGGGCATGCAGGATTCGGGCAGGTCGGCGGCGGAAAACCACAGCGGCCGCAGTTCGTCGATCGCCGTCCGATCGTGCTGCAGCGCCAGCCGGCTCTGGGCCGCGTAGCAGACGAGTTCCTGATCCGGACGGAGCAGCAGCGGATAGGCGTCCTCGAAGGCCTGCCATTGGCCGCTCTTGCCCAGTGCCTTCAGCCACTCGCTGCGCAGCTTCTCGGCCAGATAGGTATTCGCCTGACGGTCGAGGAAGGCAGCCACGTCGGCCCGCACCAGCGGGTCCAGGGTGCCGGCGTCGGCGATGCGCTGGGAGATCTGCCAGTATTCGGCCCAGGGTTCGAGGACGTTCGCCTCGTCGCCGTGATCCTTAAGATCCTGCAGCGCCTGGGCCAGCCTGCCCCGCTCGCCGTTCCTGTAGGCGGCCCGCGCCGCGAGGATATACTCGTCGCCGGGCGCGGCCGCGGCGAGCAGCGGACAGAGAATCAGCAATAGCCAGAGCAGGCGCTTCATGTTCATAGCCGGGTCAGCGTTCTGCGCCAGAGTAGCATAGGCGCGGGAGAGGACAGCCATTGAAAAACACCACGAAAACTGCCGCTAATCGCAGCGCCGTCCGCGCCGACCTGCGGCGCGCGAAGATCGCGGCGCGAGTGGCCTTGCCGCCGCCCGTCCACGCCCGGCACTCGGCCCGGATAGAAGCGCACCTGGCCCGGCTGCTCGCGCGCCTGGCGCCGCGCGTGCTCGGTTTCTGCTGGCCGATCCGCGGCGAAGTCGACTGCCGGGGGCTGGCGACGCGGACGATAGAAGCGGGCGGCCGCGCCTGTCTGCCGCTGGTGCTGAAGCCCGGCGCGGCGATGGCTTTCCGCGAATGGCGGCCGGACTGCGCCATGGCGGTCGACCGTCACGGCATCCACTATCCCGCCGCGGGAGCGGAACTGATCCCGGACGTCCTGCTGATGCCGGTCAATGCCTTCGATGCCGAAGGCTTCCGCCTGGGCTACGGCGGCGGCTATTTCGACCGCACGCTGGCAGCCCTGAAGCCGCCGCCGCTGGCGATCGGCGTCGGCTTCGAACTGGCCCGCGTCGCCACCACCCATCCGGGCGTCCACGACATCGCCCTCGACGCCGTGGTCACCGAAGCCGGCCTGGAGCGGTTTTCAAGCCGTCTGGGCGAAGCGGGCGATTGAACCGGACGCGCCCCGCTCAAGTTAAACTGTCATATGCCGCTGATCTCCGGAATGCCGCCCAAGTGGATGACTTGAACCTCCCAGGATCGCCCGAACAAGACTTTCCGTTGCTCACGCTCTCGCCGGTAGACGACGCGCGACATGCGTGGTCGGCGCTATTGCTCGGCGGCGACGCCGCCGATCCCGGCTACCTGCCGGCGATGGTGCGCCTGTTCGGGCAGTTCGGGCTGGGCGAAGCGCTGCCGGCGCTGCCCTGCCTCCTGCCGCTGGCCGACCCCGAGGCTCTCGATGACGCGCTAGCGGCGCAACTGCCGGCCGAGGCCGTCATCCTGCTGGTGCCGCTCCCTCGCGCGCTCGATCCCGCCGCCGCGCTCTCCCGCCTCAGAAACCGCGGCTTCCGCCTGATGGCGGCGGGACTGCCCGCAGCGGAACAGAACCTGCCGGCAGAGATCGATTCCGTCGCCGGCGACGCTTCGCTCCCGCCGCCCCCCCGCCTGCCCGGCCCGCATCTGGCCACCGGCGTGGATGACGACGCGCGCTTCGCTGCCGCGCGCAGCGCGGGCTACGGCTGGTTCGCCGGCGACTATCCGCTCCATCCCACGGCGGGGAACAAGACCAAGGGCGGCAGCTCCCGCGCCCTGCTGCTGAGACTGCTGGCGATGGTGGCCGCGGATGCGCCGTCGCGCGACATCGAGGCACTGCTGAAGCAGGACCCCGCGCTCTCCTACCACCTGCTCAAACTGGTGAATTCGGTCAGCTTCGCCCTGACCACCCCGATCACCAGCTTCGGCTACGCCATCACCCTGCTCGGCCGCCGGCAGCTGCAGCGCTGGCTGCAACTCTTGATCTACGCCCAGCAAGGCAAAGACACCGGCGCGCTCATGGCGCGGGCGGCGTACCGGGCCGGCTTGATGGAGGCGCTGTGCCAGAGGGTCGGCGGCAGCAAGGAAGATCAGGAGCACGCCTTCATGACCGGCATGTTCTCCCTGCTCGATGCGCTGTTCGGCACGCCGCTGGAACAAATCATCGCTCCGCTCAATCTGGCCGCCGAGGTCGAGGATGCCCTGCTCAACCGCGGCGGCTGGCTGGGCGGACTGCTCGATATCGTCGAACGATCGGGGCGGGCGCCGCAGCCATCGCTCGCCGGACAACTGGCGCAGGCATTGCTGACGCCGGCCGCTTACGCCCAGGCCCAGGTCGAGGCCTGCCGCTGGGCGACCCGGATCGGCCGGGAATCATGAAGCCCGATCCCGGCGCGCCGGAACTCGACGCCATCGCACGGCTGATCGGAGCGGCGCTCGACCGGGATCAGGAGGCGCTCGGCAGCGCCATACGCGCCCTGATGGACAGTCCCCGCGGCGGATTCTTCGAGGCGCCGGCTGCCGGTCACGAGATCGTCAGCGCGATCAGCCACGCCGGCAATCCCCACGGCTGCTTCGCGCTGTCCGGGCGCGCCGGCGGCTACGACGCGATCGGGCACCGGCGCCTGGCGGCGCTGGCCGCCCTGACCGGGCGACTGCTCGACGTACGTGCCGACGCCTTGCGGCGCGAGAGCGAACTGTCCGGGGCGGAACAGAACAACCGCCGCCAGGCGCAGATACTCGACCAGATCCACGAGTCGGTGATCACCATGGATCTGGCCGGCTACATCACCAGCTGGAACAAGGGCGCCGAGCAGCTGTTCGGCTATCGTGCCGAGGAGGCGGTGGGGCGCAACATCCTGTTCCTCTACGCCGACGAGAGCGACGACGATCTGCAGTTCAACGACGCCTTTCTGGAACGCGGCGGCCGCGAGATGGAGGTGCGCAGGCGGCGCAAGTCCGGCGAGATCTTCTGGGCCAGCCTGTCGCTGTCGCTGATGCGCGACGCCGAGGGCGAGGCGGTCGGCCTGATCGGCTACCTGAGCGACATCACCGACCGCCTGGCCGCCGCCGAGGATCTGCGCCTGCACGCGAGCATCTTCGAGCACAGCGGGGAAGGCATCCTGATCACCGACGCCGACGAGCGCATCGTTGCGGTGAACAAGGCCTTCTGCCGCATCACCGGCTATTCGAAGGAAGAGGTGCTGGGCCGCTCCGCGCACATGTTCGATTCGGTGCACCAGGACGAAGATTTCTACCGGCGCATGCGGGAGGAGATCCGCACTTCCGGCAGTTGGCGGGGCGAAATGCTGGAGATGAAAAAGGGCGGCGAGGTCTATCCCAAGTGGGCGTCGGTCGGCGCGATGAAGAACCCCGAGGGCAGGATCAGCCATTATTTCTCGATCTTCAGCGACATCAGCGAGCGTAAGCGCGCCGAGGAACGGATCCATCATCTCGCCTATTACGACGCGCTCACCGACCTGCCCAACCGCAGCCTGCTGAATAAACTGGTGACCCAGACGCTGGCCGCCGCCGCCCGCAGCCGCGCCCACGGCGCCCTGCTGTTCATCGACCTGAACCGCTTCAAGCCGATCAACGACACGCTCGGCCACGAGGTCGGCGACCGACTGCTGAAGCAGGTCGGCGAACGCTTCCGGGCCACGCTGCGCAGCGAGGACCTGATGGCGCGCCTGGGCGGCGACGAGTTCGTGGCCGGCCTGTTCAACATCGCCAAGCGCGAGCACGCCGGCATCGTCGCCCAGAAGCTGCTGACGGCGCTCGATGAGCCCTTCCTGATCGACGGCAACGAGCTGCGCCTGGGGGCCTGCATCGGCATCAGCATCTACCCCCAGGACGGCGACAACGCCGAGACGCTGTTGCGCTACGCCGACATCGCCATGTACCGCGCCAAGCAGACCCGGCAGAACGCCTACATGTACTACAGCGAGGAGATGAATCGGCGCTCCCTGGACCGGCTGAAGATCGAGACCGGGCTGCGTCAGGCGCTCGATCGCGGCGAGCTGCGGGTGCATTACCAGCCCAAGGTGCGCATCGACAGCGGCGAGATCATCGGCGCCGAGGCGCTGGTGCGCTGGCAGCATCCGAGCGAGGGCATGATCCCGCCGGGCGAATTCATCCCGGTGGCCGAGGAGACCGGCCTGGTGGTGCAGATCGGCGAATGGGTGCTGGAGCAAGCCTGCCTTCAGGCGCTGGCCTGGCAGCGGGCAGGTCTGCCGCTGCTCAAGATCGCCGTCAATATTTCTGCGCGCCAGATCAACGCCGGCTTGCCGCGCACCGTCGCCGCCTTGCTGGCCCGACTCGGCCTCCCTCCGGAATGGCTGGAGCTGGAGCTGACCGAGAGCATGCTGATGCACGGCAGCGACGAAGTCATCGACATGATGGACGAGCTGCACGCGAAGGGCATCTCGCTCGCCCTCGACGACTTCGGCACCGGCTACTCCAGCCTGTCCTACCTCAAGCGCTTCCCGATCGACACGCTGAAGATCGACCGCTCCTTCGTCGCCGGCATCCCGCAGGACGCCAACGACTGCGCCATCGCCGGGGCCATCGTCAGCATGGCCAAGCAACTCGGGCACAAGGTGATCGCCGAGGGCGTCGAGACCCGGGAGCAGCTCGCCTTCCTGAGCAGCCTGGGCTGTCACGAAATCCAGGGCTACCTGTTCTCGCCCGGCGTGCCGGCGGAGAGCTTCGCGGCGCTGGTGCGCGAGGGCCGGAGGCTGGCGGCGGCGTAGATCGGGATTCCGCCGCGGGCGACGCTCTACGGCGGCACCTACAACCTGTTCGCCCACACCTTTCCGCAGTTCGGCATCGAGGTGCGCTTCGCCGATTACCGCGATCCCGAGTCCTTCGCCCCCCTGATCGACGCCCGGACCCAGGCGATCTACATCGAGTCGATCGGCAATCCGCTGGGCAACGTCACCGACATCGAGCCGCCGCCATCGCCCACCGCGTGCCGCTGATGCTCCGCAGGATCAGCCGAGAAACAGCCGGTAGGCCGGGTTGTCGCTCTCGTCCCAGAAGCGGTAGCCGAGATTCTTGAGGAAGGCGCGGAATTCCTTCATCTCCTTGGGCGGCACCTGGATGCCGGCCAGCACCCGGGCGTAATCGGCGCCGTGGTTGCGGTAGTGGAACAGCGAGATGTTCCAGCCCGCGCTCATGCTCTCCAGGAAGCGCATCAGCGCGCCGGGACGCTCGGGGAACTCGAAGCGGTAGAGCAGTTCGTTCTGCACCTGGGGCGCGTGGCCGCCGACCATGTGGCGCAGGTGCAGCTTGGCCATCTCGTCGTCGGTCAGGTCGAGCGTCGCCAGGCCGTGCCGCTTCAGCGATTCGACCAGCTTCAGCGACTCCGCCCGGTTGCCGACCTGGACGCCGGCGAAGACGTGGGCTTCGCTGGCATCCGAGTAGCGGTAGTTGAATTCGGTGATGTTGCGGCTGCCGATCAGGTTGCAGAACTTCTTGAAGCTGCCCGGCCGCTCGGGGATGGTCACCGCCAGCACCGCTTCGCGCTGCTCGCCCAGCTCGGCGCGCTCGGCGACGAAGCGCAGGCGGTCGAAGTTCATGTTGGCGCCGGAGGCCACCGCCACCAGGGTCTGGTCCTTGAGTTTGTGGCGCTTGGCGTATTCCTTGGCGCCGGCGATGGCCAGCGCCCCGGCCGGCTCCAGGATCGAGCGGGTGTCCTCGAACACGTCCTTGATCGCGGCGCAGATGGCATCGGTGTCGACCAGGATCATCTCGTCGACGTATTCCTGGCAGAGCCGGAAGGTCTCCTGGCCGACCAGCTTCACCGCGGCGCCGTCGGCGAACAGGCCGACCTGGTCGAGCTTGACCCGGCGGCCGGCGGCCAGCGAGCGGGCCATGGCGTCGGCGTCCGCCGCCTCGACGCCGACGATCCGGGTCTGCGGCCGCAGCCGCTTGACGTAGGCGGCCACCCCCGAGATCAGTCCGCCGCCGCCGACGCAGCAGAACACCGCGGCTATCGGATCGGCGTGCTGGCGCAGGATCTCCATGCCGATGGTGCCCTGGCCGGCGATGACCTCGGGGTCGTCGTAAGGGTGGACGAAGGTCAGCTTCTGCTTCTTCTCCAGCAGCAGCGCATGGGCGTAGGCCTCGTCGAAGGAGTCGCCGGCCAGCACCACTTCGGCGCCGCGCAGCTTCACCGCGTCGATCTTGATCTGCGGCGTCGTCACCGGCACCACGATCACCGCGCGGCAGCAAAGCTTCTGCGCCGCGAGCGCCACGCCCTGGGCGTGGTTGCCGGCCGAGGCGGTGATGACGCCGCGCTTCCTCTGCGCCGGGGTCAGATGCACCATCTTGTTGTAGGCGCCGCGCAGCTTGAAGGAGAACACCGGCTGCATGTCCTCGCGCTTCAGCCAGATGCGGTTGCCGCTCCTGGCCGAGAGGTTGGGCGCGAGCTCCAGCGGCGTTTCGATGGCCACGTCATAGACGCGGGCGTTGAGGATTTTTTCCAGATAGTCGGGATGCATGGGAAGGGCGGCGGCCGCTGAGGCAAAGGGTCTTAGCGTAGCAGGCGGCGGCGCCATCGGGCAAGTCGCCCGCTAGGCCGGCGCCGTGAAGCCGGGCGACGGTCGGCGTGAGCGCCAGCAGCACCCCGGTGACGGTGACGTAGATCGAGGCGCCGATGCCCACCGCGGCGAGATCGACGGCGGACAACCGCCCGGCCATGACGGTGTCGATGACGCCGTTGGCCATCACCGCCAGCTGCGCCACCAGCATCAATGGAACAGGCTGCGCAGCACGGAAGGTTTGACCACGATATCGCCAGGGATAAGTCGGCGGAGTGTTTCGCCACAATACGGGCACTCGTCCCCAGACACGGGGACAAGTAGCCTAAAATACCACGCTTTCCCCGACGCACCTGCCGCCCCATGTCCGCCCGCCTGCGCGAGATCCCGTACAACTACACCTCGTTCTCCGACCGCGAGATCGTCATCCGCCTGCTCGGCGCTCCCGCCTGGGAGACCCTCGACCTGCTGCGCGCCGAACGCGTCACCGGCCGCTCGGCGCGGATGCTCTACGAGGTGCTGGGCGACATCTGGGTGGTCGAGCGCAACCCCTACCTGGAGGACGATCTGCTCGCCAATCCGGACCGGCGCAGGGCGCTGGTCCAGGCGCTGCGCCACCGCTTGAGCGAGATCGAGCGGCGCCGCCAGGGCAACGAGCGCGTCGGGCAGCTCCTGGGGGCCGCGCACCAGGCGGTCGACCGCTTCGAGCAGCGCTTTTCCGCCACCCGGGCGCTGAGGAAGCGGGTGCTGCGGGCACTCTCCCGCCACACCCGCCGCGACAACATCCGCTTCGACGGCCTCGCCCGCGTCTCCCACGTCACCGACGCCACCGACTGGCGGGTCGAATATCCGTTCGTGGTCCTCACCCCGGACAGCGAGGCGGAGATCGGCCCGCTGGTGCGCGACTGCATCGAGCTCGATCTCACCATCATCCCGCGCGGCGGCGGCACCGGCTATACCGGCGGCGCGGTGCCGCTCAGCCGCGACTCGGTGGTGATCAACACCGAGAAGCTGATCGACCTGGGCGCCGTGGAGCAGACCCGGCTGCCCGGCGCCGACCGGGCCTACGCCACGATCCGCACCGGCGCCGGGGTCGTCACCCGGCGCGCGATGGAGGCGGCCGAGGACGCCGGCCTGGTGTTCGCCTGCGATCCGACCTCGGCCGACGCCTCCTGCATCGGCGGCAACATCGCGATGAACGCCGGCGGCAAGAAGGCGGTGCTGTGGGGCACGGCGCTGGACAACCTGGCGTCGTGGAAGATGGTGACGCCCGACGGCCAGTGGCTGGAGGTCGAACGCCTGGAACACAATTTCGGCAAGATCCACGAACAGGAAATCGTCCGCTTCGAACTGAAGCGTTACGATGCCTCGGGCAGGAAGCTGCTGGCGCAAGAGACGCTGGAGATTCCCGGCCGGCAGTTCCGCACCGCGGGCCTGGGCAAGGACGTCACCGACAAGTTCCTGGCGGGGCTGCCGGGCGTGCAGAAGGAGGGCACCGACGGCATCATCACCTCGGCGGTATGGATCCTGCACCGGCTGCCGGCGCACACCCGCACCGTCTGCCTGGAGTTCTTCGGCCAGGTGCGCGAAGCCGTGCCCTCGATCGTCGAGATCACCGACCACTTCAAGCCCGGCGGGGCCGGCGCGAACGCCGGCGTGCTGCTGGCGGGCCTCGAACACCTGGACGAGCGCTACCTCAGGGCGGTGGGCTACGCCACCAAGGCCAAGGGCCGCGGCCGGCCGAAGATGGTGCTGATCGGCGACCTGGTCGGCGACGACGAAAACGCGGTGATGGCCGCCGCCTCGGAGGTGGTGAGGATCGCCAACCTGCGCGCGGGCGAGGGCTTCATCGCGGTCACGGCCGAGACCCGGAAGAAATTCTGGCTCGACCGGGCGCGGACCGCGGCCATCGCCAAGCACACCAACGCCTTCAAGCTGAACGAGGACGTGGTCATCCCCCTGCCGCGGATGGGCGACTATTGCGACGGCATCGAGCGCATCAACATCGAGCTGTCGATCAGCAACAAGCTGGCGCTGTGCGCCGCCCTGGCCGAATTCCTCGGCGGCGACCTGCCGCTCAACGCCGGCGACACCGGCCTGTCCGCCGAGGTGCTGCTCGGCGACCGCTGCTCGCAGGCGCTGGAACTGGTCGCAGCGGTGAGCGCCCGCTGGCGCTGGCTGCTCGACCACCAGGACCTGCCGCTGGCGCAGGCCGAGCGCGAGTTCGACCGGCTCGGGGTCAAGGCCGGACCGCTCTCCAACCGGGCGGAGAACCCGACGCTGTTCCACCGGCTGCAGGACTATTCGGTTCGCGCCTCCTGGAAGACCGAACTCGCAGCGCCGCTGGAGACGCTGTTCGAAGGCAAGGCCTACCGCCGCATCAACGAACGCATCCAGGCGATCCACCAGGAGGTGCTGCGCGGGCGCGTCTTCGTCGCGCTGCACATGCACGCCGGCGACGGCAACGTGCACACCAACATCCCGGTCAATTCCGACAACTACGCGATGCTCGCCGCCGCCAACGCCGCGGTGGCCCGGATCATGGCGCTGGCCAGGAGCCTCTCCGGCGTCATCTCCGGCGAGCACGGCATCGGCATCACCAAGCTGGAGTTCCTCACCGAGGCGGAGATCGGTCCCTACCAGGAATACAAGCGCCGGGTCGATCCGCAGGGTCGCTTCAACAGGGGCAAGCTCCTGCCCGGCGGCGATCTGGCCAACGCCTACACGCCGTCGTTCAGCCTGCTCGGCACCGAGAGCCTGATCATGGAGCAGTCGGAGATCGGCAAGATCTCCGCCATGGTCAAGGACTGCCTGCGCTGCGGCAAGTGCAAGCCGGTGTGCTCGACCCACGTGCCGCGCGCCAACCTGTTCTACAGCCCGCGCGACAAGATCCTCGGCACTTCGCTGCTGATCGAGGCCTTCCTCTACGAGGAGCAGACGCGGCGCGGCATCTCGCTGCAGCACTTCGACGAGTTCGCCGATGTCGCCGACCACTGCACGATCTGCCACAAGTGCGCCAATCCCTGTCCGGTGGACATCGACTTCGGCGACGTCTCGATCGCCATGCGCAACTTCCTGCGCCGCCAGGGCAAGAAGAAGTGGAATCCCGGCACCGCCGCGGCGATGGCCTTCCTGAACGCCACCGACCCGGCGACGATCAAGCTGATCCGCGCCGGCATGATCCGCGCGGGCTACGCCGCGCAGCGCCTCGCCTACCGGGCGGCGAGGGCGCTGGGGCTGACGCGCGCGAGCGTCAGGCATCCGCCGGCGACGCTCGGCCGGCCGACATTGCGGGCGCAGGTCATCCACTTCGTGAACAAGCCGATGCCCGGCGGACTGCCGAAGCGGACGGCACGGGCGCTGCTCGACATCGAGGACGACAAGATCATCCCGGTGATCCGCGACCCTTCGACGACCGATGCCGACGCGGTCTTCTATTTCCCCGGCTGCGGCTCGGAGCGGCTGTTCTCGCAGGTCGGCCTGGCCACCCAGGCGATGCTCTACCACGTCGGGGTCCAGACCGTGCTGCCGCCGGGCTACCTGTGCTGCGGCTATCCGCAGACCGCCGCCGGCGACGATGAGGCCGGCGGCCGCATCACCACCGACAACCGGGTGCTGTTCCACCGCGTCGCCAACACCCTCAACTATCTCGACATCAAGACCGTGATCGTCTCCTGCGGCACCTGCATGGACCAGTTGCAGAAGTACGAATTCGACAAGATCTTCCCCGGCTGCCGGCTGCTCGACATCCACGAATACCTGCTGGAGAAGGGCGTCAAGCTCGAAGGCCTGAGCGGGGTCCGCTACATGTACCACGAGCCCTGCCACGCGCCGATGAAGACCCATAATTCGCTCATGGTGGTCAATACCCTGATGGGCCAGGAGGTGGCACTCAACGACCGATGCTGCGGCGAATCCGGCACGCTGGCGGTGAGCCGCCCGGACATTTCTACCCAGGTGCGCTTCCGCAAGCAGGAAGAAATGGAAAAAGGCGCGTCCCGGCTGCGCGCCGACGGCTACGCGGGCGAGGTGAAGATCCTCACCTCCTGCCCTTCCTGCCTGCAGGGACTTAGCCGCTATGACGACGACGCGGGAACGAGCGCCGACTACATCGTGGTGGAGATGGCCAGGACCCTGCTCGGGCCGGAATGGATGGCCGAGTACGTGGCGAAGGCGAACCGCGGCGGCATCGAAAGGGTGCTGCTGTGACGGACCCCGGTTCCTGCGAACTTTGCCGGCTGCCGGGCGGCGAAATCCTCTGGCAGGACGGCCTATGCCGGGTGGTGCGCGTCGCCGGGCGCGAGGCCTTGGATCATCCCGGGCTGTGCCGGGTGATCTGGAATGCCCACGTGCGCGAGATGACCGATCTTCGCTGCGACGAGCGGCGCCACCTGATGGCGCTGGTGTTCGCGACCGAGACCGCGCTGCGCCGGCTCTATCAGGCGGACAAGATCAATCTCGCCAGCTTGGGCAACCTGGTGCCGCATCTCCACTGGCACGTCATTCCGCGCTACGCCGACGACCGCCACTTCCCCGCGCCGATCTGGGCCGAGCCCAGGCGCGCCTCCGCCCCTGCGCGGGCCGTGGCGGCGAGCGCAGCGCTCCACGGGGCGATCAGCGAGGCGCTGGCCGAGGAACAGGGCGGCGCCTGAGCGGATTCAGGCGGGAAGGCAGCGCCGCGCCGGGAAACGGATGCCGAAGCAGCTGCCGCGGCCGGGCTGGCTCTCTATTTCCAGCACCGCCTGATGCCGGGTCAGGACGTGCTTGACGATCGCCAGGCCCAGGCCGGTGCCGCCCGACTCGCGCGAGCGGCCCCGGTCGACGCGGTAGAAACGCTCGGTCAGGCGCGGCAGATGCTGCGCATCGATGCCGATGCCGGTGTCGCAGACGCGGAACAGGCCGCCGCCATCGACCGCCGTCCAGGAGATCTCGATGCTGCCGCCCTCGGGCGTGTAGCGCACCGCGTTGCTGGCGAGGTTGCCGAAGGCGCTTTGCAGTTCGGCGCGGCTGCCGAGCAGGTAAGCATCGGTCGCCCCCTTGAGTTCCACCCGGTGGCGTCCTTTGGACAGCGCCTGCGCTTCGTTGCTGACCTCCGCCAGCAGTTCGGCCAGGGGCACCTTCTCCTCGGCCACCGCCGCCGCCCCCGTCTCCAGCGCCGACAGCGTCAGCAGATCCTCGATCAGCCGCTGCATGCGCAGCGCCTGATCGCGTGCCAGATCGAGGTAGCGCTCGGCCTCCTCGACCGGAATTTCGCGCAGGCAGTCCTGCAGGGTTTCGATGAAGCCGCTGACCACGGTGAGCGGCGTCTTCAGCTCGTGCGAGACATTGGCGACGAAATCCCGGCGCATGGTCTCCAGCCGCTCCAGCTGGCTGGTGTCGCGGGACAGCAGCAGCTTCTGCGCTGCGCCGTAGGGCACCACCTGCAGCGACAGCGTGCGGCCCGGCGTGCGGCTCGGATGCAGCACCAGCGGCTCGGCGTACTGGCCGCTCTCCAGGTAGCGGACGAACTCCGGCTCGCGCACCAGGTTGGTCACCCGGAAGCCGCGGTCCTGATCGAGGGTCAGGCCCAGTTGGCTCTCGGCGGTCGCGTTCAACCACTCGATGGCGTTCAGGGTGTCCAAGATCAGGACGCCGTCGGGCAGCGCCTGGGCGGCGTTGCGGAAGCGCTCCAGCGCCACCCGCAGTTCTTGCTGCCGCTCGGCGGCCCGGCGAGCGCGGCGGTGCAGGGCCGCGAACACGCCCTCCCAGGTGCCCGCGCCGGCGGGAACCGGCGCGCCCGCCGGCTGGTTCAGCCAGCGCCACAGTCTGCCCTGGTAGAGGACGTGATACAGGCACAGCGCCGCCAGACCGGCCGCCGCGGTGGTCAGGCCCCAGGCGGGCGTCAGCAGGGCCCAGGCCGTCAGTCCCGCCAGCGCGATGACCGCGCCGGCGGCCATCGCCTCCCGCCAGACCGGAGCGACGCCCTCCTTCAATCGGCCACCTTCGGGGTGGCCGAGAGGCGGTAGCCGCTGCCGCGCACGGTCTGGATCAGGGCGTCGTGGCCGCTGGCCTCCAGCGCGGCGCGCAGGCGCCGGATATGGACATCGACGGTGCGCTCCTCGACGAACACGTGGTCGCCCCAGACCTGGTCGAGCAGCTGGCTGCGGCTGTGCACCCGCTCGGCGTGGGTCATCAGGAAATGCAGCAGGCGGAACTCGGTGGGGCCGAGCTCCGCCGCCTGGCCGCCCGCGGCGACCCGGTGGCTGACCGGGTCCAGGCGCAGGCCGGCGATCTCGACCGCATCCTCGGTCGCCTGCGGCGCGCGGCGGCGCAGCACGGCCTTGATCCGGGCGACCAGCTCGCGCGGCGAAAACGGCTTGGTGATGTAATCGTCGGCGCCGGTCTCCAGGCCGAGGATCTTGTCGTGCTCGTCGCCGCGCGCGGTCAGCATGATGATCGGCACGATCCGGCTGCGTTCGTCGTTGCGCAGGCTGCGCGCCAGTTCGATGCCGCTCATGCCCGGCAGCATCCAGTCGAGCAGGATCAGGTCCGGCAGCGCCTGCTTGATCTGTCGCTGCGCGCTCTCGGCGTCGGCTGCGCTCGTGACCTCGTGGCCGGCGCGCTTCAGATTGGTGGCGATCAGCGCCTGGATCGCCGGTTCGTCTTCGACCACCAGAATTTTAGCCATCGTGGAAGCTTACTCGCTGTCGCAAAGGCGGCAGTGTATTGCGGGGGGATGAAGGTTTGATTACAGCCCGGATGTTCCCTGCTCCGGGTTCTGCGCTATGATAATCCGCCTCATCCCTGCGTAGAAGAACTTCATGGCCGGTCCCAACACTTCCCCTATCGTTCCGAGCGAAATCAAGCTGCACCAGAAATCGCGCCAGCTCGAAATCAGCTTCCCGGACGGCAAGACCTTCACCCTGAGCTATGAATTCCTCCGGGTCAATAGCCCTTCCGCCGAAGTTCGCGGCCACGGCCCGGGCCAGGAGGTGCTGCAGACGGGCAAGCGCGACGTGCTCATCACCAGCCTCGAGCCGGTCGGCAACTACGCCGTCCTGCCGAGCTTTTCCGACGGCCACGACACCGGCATCTACTCCTGGGATCTGCTCTATCACCTGGGCGCTCACCAGGAGGAGATCTGGCAGGCCTATCTCGCCAGACTGGAAGCCGCCGGCGCCAGCCGCGACATCGACTCGACCACCCAGGCGCCGAAGAGCGGCGGCAGCTGCGGTCACCACTGATCATGGGCGAACAGCAGACCCACTTCGGTTTCGAGCAGGTTCCGGAGCACGAAAAGGCGCAGCGCGTCGCCGGCGTCTTCTCCTCGGTGGCGAGAAAATACGACGTCATGAACGATCTGATGTCGCTGGGCCTGCACCGGCTGTGGAAGCGCTTCGCGATCGAGCTGTCGGGCGTCAAGCCGGGCGAGCGGGTGCTCGACGTCGCCGGCGGCACCGCCGATCTGGCGTCGGCCTTCGCCCGGCGCGTCGGTGCTTTTGAAAAGACCGGCGGCGAAGTCTGGCTCACCGACATCAACAACGCCATGCTCGAGGTCGGCCGCGACCGCCTGCTCGACCAAGGCATACGGGCGCCGGTGGCGCAGTGCGACGCCGAGCATCTGCCCTTCCCCGACGCCCACTTCGATTGCGTCACGGTCGCCTTCGGCCTGCGCAACATGACCCACAAGGAGCGGGCGCTGGCGGAGATGCAGCGCGTGCTGCGCCCGGGCGGCCGCCTGCTGGTGCTGGAGTTCTCCAAGGTCTGGCAGCCCTTGGCGGCGGCCTACGACGTCTATTCGTTCAAGCTGCTGCCCTGGCTGGGTGCCAAGGTGGCCGGCGACGCCGAGAGCTACCGCTATCTCGCCGAGTCGATCCGCATGCATCCGGACCAGGAATCCCTGAAGGCGATGATGGAACAGGCCGGCCTGGAGCGGGTCGAGTATTTCAATCTGAGCGCGGGCGTGGTCGCCCTGCACCGCGGCTTCAAATTCTGATTCCGGCGGCGCGCCCAAGCCATGCCCGATCGCGCCGCGCTGGCCATCCTCAATCATCTGCTCGCCGACGAGCCCTGGGCCAGGGCGCGGCTCAAGCCCTACGCCGGCCGCACCGCCCGGCTCACGCTGCCGCCCTGGCGGCTCGATTTCGTCGTCGATGAAGCCGGTCTGCTCGGCGCATCGGGCGCCGCAGCCGAGGTCGCAATCACCCTGCCCGTCGCGGCGCCGTTGCTGCTGTTTCGCGGTGTGGAGGCGCTGACCAAGGAGGTGCATGTCGTCGGCTCGGCCGAGTTCGCCGATACGCTGGGTTTCGTGCTGCCGCGGCTGCGCTGGGATTTCGAGGGCGACTTGGCCGGGCGCATCGGCGGCATCGCGGCGCGACGCATCGCCGGATTGCTCGGGGCGTTCGCCGCCTGGCAGGTTCACGCGACAAGGAATCTGGCGGAGAACGTCGCCGAATATCTGACCGAGGAACGACCGGTGCTGGCCAGGGCGGCCGACGCGGCGGATTTCGCGCGCGCGGTCCGA
>JAJZPJ010000187.1 GCA_021811225.1 Pseudomonadota bacterium | reverse complement strand
CATCCCAAGGGCAACGACTACCGCTCGCTGCATACCGCGGTGATGATCGAGGACGGCCGCGCGCTGGAGGTGCAGATCCGCACCCACGAGATGCATCGCCACGCCGAGCTGGGGGTGGCCGCGCACTGGCGCTACAAGGAGGCGGGCGCGCACGCGCCGGCACGCGCCGACTCCGCCTACGACGACAAGATCGCCTGGCTGCGCCAACTGCTCTCCTGGCGCGACGAGATCACCGACAGCGCCGAATGGGTGGCGCAGTACAAGCGCGCGGCACTGGACGACACCATCTACATCCTGACGCCGGCGGGGCGGGTGATCGATCTCGCGCGCGGCGCCACGCCGGTCGATTTCGCCTATCGGGTGCACACCGACCTCGGTCATCGCTGCCGCGGCGCGCGCGTCGACGGCCAGTTGGTGCCGCTCAACACGCCGCTGGCCAACGGTCAGCGGGTCGAGATCATCGCCGCGAAGCAGGGCGGGCCCTCGCGCGACTGGTTGAATCCGGCGCAGGGCTATCTCGCCACCCACCGGGCCCGGCAGAAGGTCAAGCAGTGGTTCGCGGCGCAAGAGGCGGAGGAGATCCTGGCCCAGGGCCGTGCCTGGCTCGCGCGCGAGCTGCAGCGCGAGGGCCAGACCCAGGCCAACATCGACGACCTGGCGCAGAAGCTCGGCTTCAAGAGCGGCGAGGAACTGTACTTCGCCGCCGGGCGCGGCGAGCTGGGGCCGCGCCAGATCCAGGTGGCGCTCCTCGGTCGCGCCGAGGAACTGCCGCCCGAACCCGAGATCCAGACGCGCCGGAGCCGGGTCGGGACGAGCGGCAGCCACATCCTCGTGGTCGGGGTGGACAAGCTGCTGACGACGCTCGGCCGCTGCTGCAAGCCGGCGCCGCCCGACGCCATTTCCGGTTTCGTCACGCGCGGCAAGGGGGTATCGATCCACCGCGTCGAGTGCCGGAATTTCCGCAGCATGTCGGCCAGGAATCCCGAGCGCGTGATCGGCGCCGAGTGGGGTGCGCTCCGGCCCGACGCGCTCTACGCGGTGAACCTCGTGGTCGATGCCAGCGATCGGCAGGGTCTGCTGCGCGACATCTCGGAAGTGCTCTCGCGCGAGAAGATCAACGTCACCGCGGTCAAGACCCTGTCCCGTGCCAACGAGGCGCGCATGGCCTTCACCGTCGAACTCGCCGGCGTGCCGCAACTGCAGCGCATCCTGAACCTGGTGCGCGAGGTGCCCGGCGTGGTCGACGCCTGGCGCGGCTGAAGGCAGCTAGAGGCTCGGCGCCAGCTCGGAGAGCAGCAGCTCCTGGGCGCTGATGCGGGCGCGGCGCGAGGGGCGGATCGCGTAGTCGCCGTCGGCGTCCATGTCCCAGGCCTGGCTGTTGTCGGCGAGATAGGGGCGCAGTCCTTCACGGATGACGCGCCGCTTGAGCCTGGGGTCGAGGAGCGGGAAGCAGACCTCGATGCGGCGGAAGAAGTTGCGCTCCATCCAGTCGGCGCTGGAGAGATAGATCCGCTGTTCGCCGCCGGCGTGAAAATAGAATATCCGCGAGTGTTCGAGGAAGCGGCCGATCACCGAGCGCACCCGGATGTTTTCGGAAAGCCCAGGCACGCCCGGGCGCAGGGCGCAGACGCCGCGCACCAGGAGCTCGATCTTGACCCCGGCCTGGGAGGCGTCGTAGAGCGCCTCGATGATCTCCGGTTCGAGCAGGGCGTTCATCTTGGCGATGATTCGTGCCTTGCCGCCGGCGCGCGCCGTCGCGGTCTCGGCGCGGATCAGGGCGAGCATCGAGGTATGCAGGGTGAAGGGCGCCTGGAGCAGGTGGTTGAGCGCCTTGTGCCGGCCCAGGCCGGTGATCTGCTTGAACACCTCATTGACGTCCTCGGAAATCTCCTCGCGCGCCGTGAGCAGGCCGAAATCGGTGTAGGAGCGCGTCGTGCGCGGGTGGTAATTGCCGGTGCCCAGATGCGCGTAGCGGCGGTAGCCGCCGTCCTCCCGGCGCAGCACCATCAGCATCTTGGCGTGGGTCTTGTAGCCGAATACGCCATAGACGACGTGGGCGCCGACCTCCTCCAGGCGCGCGGCGATGTTGAGGTTGGCCTCCTCGTCGAAGCGCGCCATCAGTTCCACCACCACCGTCACTTCCTTGCCGGCGCGCGCGGCGCGCAGCAGGTGTTCCATCAGCACCGAGTCGGTGCCGGTGCGATAGACGGTCATCTTGATCGCCACCACCTGCGGGTCGTCGGCCGCCTGCTGCAGGAACTGGATCACCGGGTTGAAGGACTGGAAGGGGTGGTGCAGCAGGATGTCCTGGCGCCGGATGCTCGCGAAGATGTCGTGACGCTTGGTCAACAGCCTGGGCAGGCCCGGCTGCAGCGGCGGGTACTTGAGGTCCGGACGGTCGACGCCGTCGGGCACCGAGATCAGGCGCACCAGATTGACGATGCCCGGAACGCGGTAGAGGTCCTCGCGGCCGAGTTCGAACTGCTGCAGCAGGAAGTCGGTCATCAGCTCCGAGCAGTTGTCGGCCACCTCCAGGCGCACCGCGTCGCCCAGGTGGCGCTGGGGCAGTTCGCCCTGCAGGGCGGTGCGCAGGTTCTTCACTTCCTCGTCGTCGACGAACAGGTCGGAATTGCGCGTGACCCGGAACTGGTAGCAGCCCAGCACGTTCATGCCGGCGAACAGCTCGCCGACCTGCTGGTGCAGGACCGAGGAGAGGAAGACGAAGCCGTGCTCGACTCCGGTCAGCTCCCGGGGCAGCTGGATCACCCGCGGCAGGGCGCGCGGCGCCTGGACGATGGCGGCGCCGGAGCTGCGGCCGAAGGCGTCGGTGCCCTCCAGTTCGACGGCGAAGTTCAGGCTCTTGTTGAGCACGCGCGGGAAGGGGTGGGCCGGGTCGAGCCCGATCGGCGTCAGCACCGGCATCACCTCGCGCAGAAAGTAGGCGCGGATCCAGGCGTTCTGCGCTTCGGTCCACAGGCTGCGGCGAACGAAGACGATGCCCTCGGTGGCCAGCGCCGGAAGGATGGTGCCGTTCAGGAGCGCGTATTGCTCGGCGATCAGCGCGTGCGCCTGGAGCTCGACCCGGCGCAGCAGCTCCTGCGGCGCCAATCCGTCCGAGTCGGCGATGTGGCTGCCGAGCTTGATCTGCTCCTTCAAACCGGCGACGCGGATCTCGAAGAACTCGTCGAGATTCGAGGACACGATGCACAGGAAGCGCAGCCGCTCGAGCAGCGGCACGGTGGCGTCGGCCGCCTGCGCCAGGACGCGGCGGTTGAAGGCGAGCAGCGACAGTTCGCGGTTGAGAAAGTGATCGGCGGGATAGCGGCGGGGAGCGGGCATGCGGTCTGATTCCCGATGGAGAGTTCCGCCATTATCGGTCAATTCCGCCCAGGCGGCATGTCGGTCGCGGCGGGCAGGCAGTGTAGAATGCGGCGGTGCAAAACGCCGAGGAAACGCCTTGAGCTACGAACTCGTCGCCGCGGTCGACCTGGGATCGAACAGCTTCCGCCTGCAGGTGGGGCGGGTGATCCACAACCAGATCTATCCGCTCGATTCCCTGAAGGACTCGGTGCGCTTGGCCGCCGGCCTGAACGCCGACCGGACGCTCGATGGCGCCTCGCAGCTGCGCGCGCTGGAGGCGCTCTCGCGCTTCGGCGAGCGCCTGCGCGGTTTCGCCCCGGAGGCGGTGCGCGCGGTGGCGACCAACACCCTGCGCGTGGCCAAGAACGCGCCGCAATTCCTGACCCAGGCCGAGGCCGCGCTGGGCTTCCCGATCGAGGTCATCGCCGGACGGGAGGAGGCGCGGCTGATCTATCTCGGCGTCGCCCACGCCCTGCCCAATCCGAGGACGCAGCATCTGGTCGTCGATATCGGCGGCGGCTCCACCGAATTCATCATCGGCCGGAATTTTTCCCCGCTGCAGCTGGAGTCGCTGTACATGGGCTGCGTCAGCCACAGCCTGAAATTCTTTCCGCGCGGTCGCGTAGACAAGCAGGGCATGAAGGAGGCCGAGCTGGCGGCGCGGAAGGAGCTGCAGACCATCGTCTCGGCGTATCGCCTGGCGGGCTGGGATGAGGCGGTCGGTTCCTCGGGTACCGCCAAGGCCATCGTCGATCTGCTCGAATTGAACAAGCTCAATCGCGACGGGGAGCCGGGCATCACCCTGGAGGGCCTGGAGCGCCTGAAGGCCCTGCTGCTGCGCGCCGGCGACGTCGCCGCCCTGGAGCTGGCCGGGCTGCGTCCCGATCGTCTGCTGGTGTTGCCCGGCGGCCTGGCGATCATGATGGCGGTGTTCAAGGAGTTCCAACTGGCGCGGATGACCTTCTCCGAGGGGGCGCTGCGCCTGGGCGTGCTCTACGACCTGCTCGGGCGGCATCATCACGACGACCAGCGCGAGGCGACGGTCGGCCAGTTCATGCGCCGCTACGAAGTCGATCGGCGCCAGGCGGGCCGCGTCAGCCAGCGCGCGCAGGGTCTCTTGAGCCAGCTCCTGGCCGCAGACGAGGATCCGGCCGACGCCCAGTTCCTGGTCTGGGCGGCGCGCCTGCACGAGATCGGCATTTCGGTGGCGCACTCCAGCTACCACAAGCACAGCGCCTACATCCTCGCCAACGCCGACATGCCGGGTTTTTCCCGGATGGATCAGGAGCGCCTGTCGCGCATCGTGCTCGCCCACCGCGGCAAGCTGGAGCGCGTCTTCGCGGCGACCCGCGCTCCGCGCGACTGGCTGCTGATCTTCTGCCTGCGCCTGGCGGCGCTGCTGCACCGCGCCCGCGACGACGCGGCGCTGCCCGAATTGCAGGTGAGGGTGAGCGAACGCGGCTTCCAGCTCACCGTCGGCGGTCAGTGGCTCTCCGCCTCGCCGCTCACCGCCGCGGCGCTGGAGGAGGAGGCGCGGCAATGGTCCAGCCTAGGGATGGAGTTCGTGTTGCGCACGCGCCGGGACAACTCCCCCAAGCCGCCCTTGGCGGCGGCTGCCCTGGGTCTTCGCTGAGGCGCCGGATCGTCCGGCGCAGCAGCCAGACACCGCCTCGCGACGACGCGCAGCCGACATGGCCGCACCGGAAATCGAAGTCGCCGCAACGGCCGAGGGCGGCCAACAGCTGATCCTGACCGGAGCATGGACGCTGGCGACTTTGGCGCCGCGCATCGCTGCGATCGAGCGCGAACTGGCGCAGCACGGGACCAGGGCGGCTTGGAATTGTCTGGGCGTCGAGGCCATGGACAGCGCCGGGGCGATGCTGTTGTGGCGCGCCTGGGGACGCACCCTGCCGGCGCTGC
>JAJZPJ010000186.1 GCA_021811225.1 Pseudomonadota bacterium | reverse complement strand
CCGCCGAACCGCTTCTTCGCGCCCCGCACCTCGAGCAGCGGCGTTCCGGCCTGGGGCATCGTTCGCCGGGGCAAGGGCGGCGCCGCCTCTACCGCCCCGCCGCTCAGGTTCCGGCGGCGGGAGGGAACCAGTCCGGCCAACATCGGCCAAAGCCCGTCGCGCGAGCGCTGCAGCATCAGCACCATCAGTATGCCGAACACGATCACCTCGAAATTGCCGCTGCTGCCGAGCAGCCTGGGCAGCAGATCCTGCAGCCACTCCTTGAGCAGAGTGATCACGCCGGCGCCGAGCAGCGCGCCCCAGACGCTGGTGGCGCCGCCGATCACCGCCATGAACAGGTATTCGATGCCGATGCCCAGGCCGAACGGCGTCGGATTCACGAAGCACTGCAGGTGCGCATAGAGCCAACCCGAGACGCAGGCGAACAGGGCTGCGATGAGGAAGATCGCGGTTTTCAAGTGGGCGGTATCGACGCCCATCGCTTCGGCCATCAGGCCGCCGCCTTTGAGGGCGCGGATGGCACGGCCGCTACGCGAGTCGAGCAGATTCTGCGTCGCCCAGAGCAGCGCCAGCAGCACCAGCCAGATCAGATAATAGAAGTGGCGTCCTTCGCCCAGTTTATGGCCGAAGATGCTGAGCACGGGGATGCCGGTTATGCCGGTGAATCCGCCGATGAAATCCAGGTTGCCGAACAGGAAGTAGATGCTGATGCCCCAGGCGATGGTGCCGAGCGGCAGATAGTGCCCGGACAGACGCAGCGTCAGGGCACCCAGGAACAAGGCCACCAGCGCGGTGATCATCAGCCCGATCAGCAAGGCCAGCCAGGGCGAGCCGGCAAACGGCGCCAGCCAGACCGGCAGTCCGGTCGCCGTCGTCAGGTAGGCGGTGGTGTAGGCGCCCAGACCGACGAAAGCGGCCTGGCCGAACGAGATCAGCCCGCCGACGCCGGTGAGCAGCACCAGTCCGAGCGCGACGATGGCGTAGAGCCCGATGTAGTTCATCAGGGTCACGTAGTACGCCGGCAGAATCAGCGGTAGCGCGGCCAGCAGGACGAGAAAGACGGACAGCGTAATGCGCGGCATCACTCGTCCTCCTCGACGTGGTGGCTGGTCAGGGAACGCCAGACCAGTACCGGGATGATCAGGGTGAACACGATCACCTCCTTGAAGGCGCTGGCCCAGAACGACGAGAAAGACTCGAGCAGACCGACGACCAGCGCGCCGGCGGCGGCGGCGGGGTAGCTCGCCAGACCGCCGATGATGGCGGCGACGAAGCCCTTCAGGCCGATCAGGAAGCCGGTATCGTAGTAGATGGTGGTGATCGGGGCGATCAGGATGCCGGAAAAGGCCCCGATCAGCGCCGCCAGCAGGAACGACAGCTTGCCTGCCATCACCGTCGAGATGCCCATCAGGCGGGCGCCGGTACGATTGATGGCGGTGGCTCGCAGGGCCTTGCCGTAGATGCTGCGGCCGAAGAACAAGTACAGCGCAACGATCAGGAAGATGCTGGCGCCCAGCACCCACAGCGTCTGGCCGCGGACAGCGATGCTGCCCAATTGCCAGGACGCATCGCTGAAAGCCGTGGTGCGCGAGCCCTCGGCGCCGAAGAACAGCAGTCCCAGCCCGACCAGGGCCAGGTGCACCGCGACCGATACGATCAGCAGCACCAGCACCGACGCCTCGGCGATCGGCTGGAAGGCCAGCCGATAGATCATCGGACCGAGCGGAACCACCAGCGCCAGCGCCAGCAACACCTGGGCCGGCAGCGGCCAGGCGACGGGCTTGGCGAGCAGGACGACGGCCGCGGTCGCCGCCGGATAGGCCAGATTCCATAGCAGGATCCGCGGGATGCGCCGGAGGGCGCCGGAGCGCAGCGTCACCACGACGTCGACCAGGGCCACCACCGCCCCGGTGCCGAGCAGCAGCCACAGCGTGCCCGGCGTCTTGCCGGCCTGGAAGCCGGCCAGGGTCAGCGCGCCGAAAGCGACAAACTCGCCCTGGGGAATAAAAATCACCCGAGTGACCGTGAATACCAGGACCAGCGCCAGCGACAACAGCGCGTAAATGGCGCCATTGGTCAAGCCATCCTGTCCGAGCAGGAGTGCGATTTGCATATTCATGCGGCGACTCTCGAAAAGGATGGGGGCGCCGCTGCTAAGCTGGGCGCCCCCGATGGAACATCAACGGGACGACGCGCGTCCCGCCGCTTTGCTCATTGCTCGAGCTTCCATTTGCCGTTCACGATTTTCACCATGACGCGGGCGCGCTGATCCATGCCGTTGTGGTTGGTGGGCGTCATGGTGAAGATGCCGTGGGCGCCGACGAAGTTCTTGGTGTTTTCCAGGGCATCACGCAGCGCGGCGCGGAACTGCTCGGTTCCCGGCTTGCCCTTCTTCAGCGCCACGGGGATGGCGTTATCCAGCAAGCGGCCGGCGTCCCAGGCGTGGGCGCCGAAGGTCGATACGCTCCCGGCGCCATAAGCCTTCTCGTACCTCTTGACGTAATCGAGCGCCACCTTCTTGATCGGGTTCGAGGCGGGCAGCTGCGCGGCCACCAGGACCGGGCCGGCAGGCAGCCAGGTGCCCTCGACGTCCTTGCCGCCGACGCGCAGGAAATCGTTGTTGGCGACGCCGTGGGTCTGGTAGATCGTGCCCTTGTAGCCCTGCTCCCTGAGCGCCACCTCCGGCAGTGCCGACGGCGTGCCGGCGCCCGCGACCAGCACGGCGTCCGGATGAGCCGAGATGATCTTCAGCACTTGGCCGGTGACCGAGGTGTCGGTGCGGTTGAAGCGCTCACTGTCGACGATCTTGAGGTGGTTGGCCGCTGCGCTCTTGCTGAACACCTTCCACCAGCCTTCGCCGTAGGCATCGGAGAAGCCGATGAAGGCGACCGTCTTGATCCCGGCCTTGCTCATGTGCGCGGCGATGGCGTCGGCCATCAGCGAATCGTTCTGCGGCACCTTGAACACCCAGCGGCGATTGGCGTCCATCGGCGCGATGATTTGCTCCGAGGCCGCCATCGAGATCATCGGCGTCTTGGCCGCGCCGACGACATCGACCATGGCCAGCGAGTTGGGCGTGATGCTCGAGCCCATGATGGCGTCGACCTTGTCCTCGCTGATCAGCTTCTTGGTGTCCGTGACCGCCTTGGTGGTGTCGGAGCCGTCGTCGAGAACGATGTAGTCGATCTTCTGCCCGGCGACGGTCTTGGGCAGCAGCGCGATGGTGTTCTTCTCCGGAATGCCGAGAGAGGCGGCCGGACCGGTCGCCGAAACGAGCACGCCGACCTTGATGTCGGCGTGGGCCATGGATGCCGCGGCAACGGATACCAGCGCGGCGAGCAGCAATTTCCTCTTCATGTCTCCTCCTATGGGTTCCTGATGATCGATTTTATTGATTAGGTTTTAACAGATCATCCCTAAATTATTAATGATACAAGATAATCTGATGAATGCACCTTTCTGAATCATAATTCAGATTGTGCCGTTCAGGCAAAAGTATCGTAGCCGAATTTCACGATCAGCACCGTAGCCATCGCCAGGAACATCTTGCGCACGAAGCCGCTGCCGTGACGCAGGGCGAGGTGCACGCCGAAGAATGCACCCGTGATATTGAACGCGGCCATCAGCGCCGCCACCTTCCACAGCACCTGCCCGTGCGCGCCGAAGTACAGCAGGGCGGCGGCGTTGGTGGCGACATTGACGATCTTCGCCGCGCTCGAGGCGCGCAGAAAATCCAGGCCGAAGAAGCGGATGAACACGAAAACCAGGAAGCTGCCGGTGCCCGGGCCGAAAAAGCCGTCGTAAAAGCCGAGTCCGGCACCGATCAGCATGGCCAGCAGCATGTCGGAGATGCCGTGGTGGCGGCCGTGGTCGATGCTGCCGAAATCCTTGCGGGTGAAGGTGTAGGCCGCCACCACGATCAGCAGCACCAGCACCAGCGGGCGCAGCTGCGCCCGGGGCAGCTGCGACACCGTCATCGCGCCCAAGTAAGAAAAGACGAACGCCGTTGCCGCCGCCGGCAATGCCGCGCGCCAGGGCACCCTGATGCGCCGCGCATAGCGGACCGCGGCGCTGGTCGTGCCGAAAATGGCGGCGAGCTTGTTGGTGCCGAAGAGCACCGCCGGCAGCGTCCGCGGCAAGACCGAGAACAAGGCGGGAATCTGGATCAGGCCGCCGCCGCCGACCACGGAGTCGACCAGGCCGGCGACGAAAGCCAGGCCGGCGAGCAGCAGCCAATCGATACCGGCCATCGCCTAAACGCCGAGCGAGGCTATTTTTTCACCCCTGGCCCGTCCGCCGACTCGCCCGCCATGGCTCTCGCCTGGGCGATCTGCGCGGCACTCAGCAACGGCTCGAGCTGCTTCATGCGCTCACCAGCCTTCTGACTGCCGCCGGCGGCCGCCGCCAGGAACCAGCGATAGGCCGCCACCGGATCCGCAGCGACACCCCGGCCCTCGAAGTACATCAGTCCCAGGTTGTACTGCGCCGGGGCGAAACCCTGCTGCGCCGCCTTGCCGTACCATAGCTTCGCCTGAATGAAATCCCTGGCCACGCCCTGACCGCTGAAATACATCCAGCCCAGCTCGTTCTGTGCCGGTCCGAAACCCTGCTCCGCCGCGCGCCGGTACCACCGCAGCGACTGCGCGTCGTCCTGCGCCACGCCCAGGCCCTTGGCGGAATACAGGTAGCCGAGATTGAACTGCGCCGGCGCATAGCCCTGCGCCGCCGCCCGTAGGTACCAGGACAGCGCCTCCCGGTAGTCCTGGGCCACACCCGAGCCGTTGGCATAGAGCACGCCCAGGTCGTACTGAGCGCCCGCGTAGCCCTGCTCCGCCGCTTTGCGGTACCAGAGCGCGGCCCGGCGTTCGCTGCGCGCCACGCCCCGGCCGTTGGCGTAGAGCCAGCCCAGCCAATATTCGCCGACGGCGGCGCCGCGGTCGGCGCCGATCTGAAACTCCTTGAACGCGGCGGGATAGTCGCCGCGGGCGTAGGCCGCGCTGCCCGCCTCGACCCCGGCGCGGCTCACGCCGCAATAGAGCACGAGCAGGGCGGCAGACAAAGCCAAATATTTCATCAGATGCGGTCCAATGGGCTCCCGGACGGAACGTCCATTTTGCCCCAGAACGGAGGTATTCAGAAATTCCATGGTCATCGGCACTCCCCGCGAGCTCACTTGCCGATGCAGAAGCGCGAGAATATCTCACCGAGCAGCTCGTCGGCGGTGAACTTCCCGGTGATCGCCGCCAGTGCCTCCTGCGCCAGACGCAATTCCTCGGCGCAGAACTCCAGGCGGGGGAGTTCTGCCGCCGCCCGGC
>JAJZPJ010000006.1 GCA_021811225.1 Pseudomonadota bacterium | reverse complement strand
CCGGCTTCGTTTCGTTACAGACGCGACAGGTGTGCATGATCAGAAAGGAATATCCGAGTCCATGTCGTCAAATGCTCCGGGCTTCTTGGCCGGCGCGTGCTCTTTCGGGACGACGCCTTCGTGTCGCTCCTCGCGCTGGCCGCTGTCGCCGCGGCCGCCCAGCATTTGCATGGCGTCGGCGATGATCTCGGTGGTGTAGCGGTCCTGGCCGTCTTTGTCCTGCCACTTGCGCGTGCGCAGCTTGCCCTCGATGTAGACCTGGCTGCCCTTCTTCAGGTACTCGCCGCAGATTTCGGCGAGGCGGCCGAAGACGCTGATGCGGTGCCACTCAACAACCTCCTTCTTCTCGCCGGTGGCCTTATCCTTCCAGCTGTCGGTGGTGGCCACGGAGAAATTGCAGACGGCCTTGCCGTCGGGCAGGAATCGCGTCTCCGGATCCTTGCCCAGGTTGCCAATGAGAACTACGCGATTAACGCTCGCCATGATTTACTCCCTTCAATGCCCGGCGATGATGGCTTGTGTGCGCCGCGCGGCTCATAACTTGCAGGTTCGTGTCGTCGTTGTTTGCTCGGCGCTCATCTCTGTGATGCACGACCTCGTTGCTTCCAAGCCGACGCCCAATTTTCTTCTCAACTATCACGCGATGAAGCCCCCGGCCTTTATCTGGGCCGCGAGTTACTTCAACATAGCCGCTTGCCTTGAGGCTTACACCAACAGCGGTTTTGTCTGCATGGGCGCGTAGCGCCGCTCGAAGATTCTTTTTCCATTCGGCGGTGAACGTGCGTTTCTTGCCTAACAGGTGTTTGCCGAGCTTGTGGGCGACCGCACGCACGCCATCAGCGCGTGATCGAAGTGGTATGCCGGCGGCGATCAACGCCGTTCGAACGGCGTAATAGGTGAGTCCAAGCACTTTAGCCAGGTCCGGAATGCTGCGCTTCTCGTCGAGGTATAGCCGGCGTAGCGCGTCCTTGTTGACGGAGGCCATTACTTACCCCTCGATGCGGCGATCGGTGCGTTGCGGCAGATCATGCCGGGGATGTTGGCGTTGGTCTTCAGCGCCTTGGCGAGCTTGTTGGCCGCGCTCAGATCGAGCTTGAGCAGCGATGCCAGCTCGGGACGGCCCGCGGCGATCGCCGTGATGATGGCGAGCTTGGCGTCGTCCTCGGTCTTCCCGGGCGCCAGTTCGGCAATCCAGTTCTCGCGCGCGCTCAATCCGGCGATCTTGGCGACCGTCGCGGCCGGGGCTGGCTTGCTGGCCGCCGCCTCCATGGTGCGGGTTTGCGCTGCGGCCTCGGCGTTGTCGACGACCGTCCGCGCCTGTTCGTTGGCCTTCGCCTCGGCCGCGGCACGCGCCTGGGCTTCTTCCTTGGCCTTGCGCTCGCGTTCGGCGGCTTCCCGGGCCGCTTCCTTGTTGCCCTCGTCGATCGCACGCTGGCGGTCCGCTGCGGCAGCCCTGGCCTCGGCTTCCGCCCTGGCGCGGGCTTCCGCTTCCCGGTTCGCCTGTTCCTGCTTCTGGCGCTGAACCTCCTCGGCGCGGGCGCGCTCTGCGGCCGCCTTCTGTTCGGCCTCTTGCCGCGCCTTGCGTTCGGCCTCCTCGCGCGCGCGGTTCTCGGCGGCGACGCGGGCGGTTTCCTCCTCCTGAAACTTGAGCAGCTTGGTGCCGAGTATGGCGTAGGCTTGCTCGTTCGCTTCGATCGCCGGCTTCCAGTCGGCGCGCGCCTGCGCGATGATCGCCTGCGCGGGTGCGACGTAGCCCTTGTACTTGGCTTCGAGCACGACGTTGATCTTCTTGAAGGCGATGCGCTGGTCCTGCGCGGCCTGCGCGACTTCCGCGCAGTCGATCTCGAAGGCGTTGGCCAGCTCGACGGCGCCGAGGCTCTGCACCAGCAGCGGTTGAACGTCGGCCGGCATCTGCAGGCTGACGGTAAGGGGCAATCTTTCAGGTGCGTTCATGCGTGCTTCTCCTTGTAGCGTTTGATGGTGAGACAGGCGAGGAACACGGCGTAGTCGTCCGGATCCTCCCAAGGTTCAAGTCGATAATCTCCCGGCAACAGGCGAAGGCCGTACCGTTGCGAGGCCTTCCTGTCCGGGTTGTTGCGGTTCCAGGCCTCGAGCTGCGCTGCGGTCTGCACGCCGATCGCCGGGCCGCCGATGAATGTCCGCTTGATTTCAATGACGGCGCCGCCCTTTGCCTTCCGGCCCGGCGCCTTGGTGAGTAGGCCGATGATGTCGGGTGTGCACGCCCAGCCCGACGGGTGGTACAGCTTGCATTCAGACGCCCAATGAACCAGGCCGGTGTCCTCGCGGAATTTTCTCCAGCCACGATAGAGCGGCGCCATCCATTCCGGCAGGCCGTCGACATCGAGATCGTCGGCAAGGTCTAACTCGGCCATCTTGTGAATGGCCGTTCCTTTCTGGCGCGCGAGCTCCAGGGTGTCGGGATCGACCATCGACAGATCAATCAGGGGTTTGATCGTGTCGGTGAGTCCCGGAACGCGCGCGCCATCCCAGAAATAGGTGTGCGTGCTGCCGTCGAACGTAAGCATCATTCGCTCTGCTGCGCGATCCAGGCGGTGTAGTCGTTCCATTTCGAACTGACCAGCTTTTCGATCGGGCCGAACGCGGCGATCAGATCGACGTCCGTCTTGGCCTTGTTCTTCAGCTGCGCCCGCAGGATCCGCAGCTGGCTTTCTTTCAGCGGTGTGCCGGGCCCAGCTGCAGCAGCAGGATGCGATGCCGGCGGGGGAGAACCGTCGGCCGCGGGTTTTGCCGTCCCGGGCCCCTGCGCTGCGCTGGATTCTGTGGCCGCCTGCGGCGGATCTTTCGGCGCGGATCGCGCGCGCGGCTGATCGATCAACGGCCGGTCCGGTTGCCCGGTGGCTCCGTCAATAATCACACTGTCGGCGTCGCCGAGCTGCTTGCCTTCCATTTCGTCGGCGGTTGGCGCGGCGCCAAGCTCTGGGAATGCCTTGCGAAGCGCCTGGGCCTCGGTGCACTTGGCGAGCTGCGCATAGGGGCGTTTTTTCCACATGGCATTGGGCATCGTGGTGTCGTTGCCGGCTGTGGCGTAGTTTTCCAGCCATAACTCTTTCGCCGTGAATTCCGCAATCCTGCCGCCGTCCATGACGCGCTTCACCGTAACGCGGCACCATTCAGGAAACTCCATCGCGCCGTCGTCGACCATCGTGAATGTTCTGTCGCCCTGGTGCGCGTTGTTCCATTGCTTTCTCTTGATGGGGATCGTCTTCGTCGGCCCGAATTCCGGCTCGGTCACGCCTGCGTATTCCCCGGTCCTCGATGCCTGGGTGCGATACAGCCCGATTCCCGGCATCACCACATCACGCATAACGTAGCTGTCGCCTTGCTTGACGCTGATCGGGACGATGTGGCAGGGCTTCTGCATCGGATCCAGCCCGGACGCCTTGCAATAGCCGAGTACGAGCTTGATGCTCTCGACCTTCGCGCCTGGGTACAGGCTGTTTTGCAGGACGCTCATCAACTCCTGCTCGTTCATCTGCAGCGACGGCACGCTTACGGCGACCGTTGCGGATAATGCTCTGTCGTTCATGGTTTCGCTCTCCCGGTTGTTGCGATGGCCGCGATCTTCACGCGGGCCCATCGTGTTCTTTGCCCAATACTGCGGCGCGCAAACTCGGCCATGGCTTTAATCTCCCGCCCGGCCTCGCTCGCGCGAAGATGAATAATCAATTTGTAGCCGAGGCTCATTTGCTCTGTGCCTTCGCTTTCTTCTTGGCCTCGATCTGCGCGTTCCAGTCGCGCTGCTCCTTGGTCAAGCCATCGCCCCAGCCGGATTCCGTCGCGCCCTTCGCGTGCCGCAGCTGCCGGCCGCGCTTGCTGTCGTCTGTAACTCTGTGGATGCCCTTGGTCATGGCTCAACCTCGAAGAATCCGAGCGCGCCCTTGAATGGACGGAACGGCAGCGGTTTGACGTTGCGTAGTACGAAGCCGAACGTACCGTTGAACCACAGAGAATCGCTATGGGTCACGCAATCGACCAATTCAGCTTCGCCAACGATCCCGCCGCGCTGAAGTTCCTCGAACGGCGGAAGGTCAATCGTCGGTCCGCCTTTGTGCCAAAGTGGATCATCAGCACAGTCGTATTCGACGCGCGTCATTCCTTTGCTGGCGTGGATCAGGAATCGCCCACGAAACCGCGTCGGCCAGTCCCGGTTCTCAATATCCTTCCCGGCGTTCAGGATCAGCCACGCCCACGGCTGGCGAATGCTCAGAGCTTTCATCGCCGCCCCAGCCCTGGCGTGAATTCGCGCTGCTGGTTGTGTTCCCAGTCGCGCGCGCCGGCCTCGCGCTTCTCGAGCGGATCGCCGCGATCGCGGAAGTCGTGAAAAGACCGGGGCTCCTGTTCCGCCCCTTGAGTCAACGGCTGTTTGGCGGCCGTAGCCATGGAATCTGCGCGCTCTATTGCGGTGTGTTCACGCAGGGCCTGTGCTTCGTTCAGTTCCCGCTCGATCGCGGGGAAGGCGTTGCGGCTCATTGCCGGCGCTCCGCCTTGGCCTGCAGCGGCGCTTGCTGCGCGATCGATCACAGGGACAGGGAGAAAACAGCGACCACGGCCAGCGCAACGCCGATACCGCGAATGATGGCGGCCCAGCTGCTGCGCTCGCCTTCGAAAGGAATGTCGCGCCATTCGCGCGGCTGGGTGCGGGCGAACGTGAGGCCGGCCGAGCGATTGAACGGGTCGCTCATTTCGTCACCAGCAAGTCGAGGTAGATCACGATCAGCGCAGCTACCGCCAGGCCTGCCGGATGGTCCAGGGCCGCCAGCAGTCGACGCGCAATGATGCGAGACGCGGCGCGGATCACGAAAGCCACCAGGCCAACGCGAACAATCCCCAGACGGGGATCGACATCAGAATGCCGTTGACGATGCCGCGCGCGGCGCCAAGCCCGTCGTCACCGCACGGTGCACAGGTGCAGCTCCGCCCTTGATTGCAGTCGCCGGTACAGCTGGTTTCGTAGATCATGACGATTTCCTCTATTCAGTTAATCGGCGTGTTGAATAGAAGACTAAACCAAAAGATGGGTCCTGTCAACCCATAAATGGGTCGCATGACCTCCGGTATTAAAAGAATGGAGCGGATCTGGCGCTTTTCGACCCAGGTCTATGTCGAAACGGCTATATTGGGCGCTCAGATTTGAGCGGAATTAGGCCGTTTGACCCACGTCAACCCGCGCCCCGGGTGCGGGTATTGCGCTCAGATATGCGCGTATCATCACCCCGCCAAACTCGGAGGAGGGAAGTATGGTTATCGGGGAAAGGATCTCGCAATTGAGGCGCGCGCGGCGCCTGACACAGAAATATGTCGCGCAACAAGTGGGACGAAGCGTTGCTACGGTCAGGCGATGGGAAAGAGGTGGCCTTTACCCGAACGCACCGGAGTTGCGCGTGCTCTGCGCAGTTCTTGGTTGCGGCTTTTGGTATCTCGTCGGGGTGGGCGATATTCCGCACGGCCTGGGCGCATTATCGACAGATGAGATTGCGTTGGTTGCAGACTACAGGGCAGCTGGTGAAGCCGCTAAGATGATGGTAGCGGCCTGCCTCCACGACATCAAGAGGGTAGTGGAGTTGCTGGGGGGGTAAAGCAGAGGCTAGGCGTGCGCCTTTTCGCGTCCTTGATGCTGTGCGGCTGGTTCACTGGCCGCGTCGCGGAGACGCGCGACCGTGCGCCGCATTTTCTGTTCGGCCTGGATGGCGCCGGCGACAATGGGCGGATCAGCTGGATCTATGTTCGGCACCAGCAGCTGGTATGCGGAGAGACGGAACGCGCCAGCGATCGCCTCGATGTTATCCAGGGTGGCGCCGGTCTTCCCGTCCAGGATGCGTTGAACCGTCGAGAGTGACACCCCGGCATCCTTGGCGAGCGCCTTGGGCTGGTTCGCGGCGTTGCGGTAATAGCGCGCCATCAGCCGATTGGTATTGCCCGCGAACACGGCGCGCATCATGCCCGGTATCTTCGGTGTTTTTCTCCGTCCCTTCATAGCAGAAATAGCGTAACGCAACGCCAAACCCAAAGGCGGGTTGACGGGACCAAATAATTGGTCTATGCTGCGCGTCATGGACACATCAATTCACAGTTATGTCATAGCCCAGATCAGCGGTTCTGGGCTTACCTATCAGGAAATCGCGGACGGCTCCGGCGTCAACAAACGTACCGTAGAAAAGATCGCCCGCAAAGAGATCGAGGATCCCGGCGTCAGCCACATCGAGAAGCTGGCGGCGTTTTTTCGGTCCAAACGACCAGCCGGGCGCGCGTAGATGGATGCTCAGAGCGTAATCTCCGGTGGCGCTTTCTGCCGTGGTGAGGTAGCGAAGGCCATTCGGAAAGGCAAACTCAAACGCCCGCGCGAATTTTCCTGCGCTGACTGCGGAAAGAGCGCCACCGAATACGATCACCGAGACTACAACGAGCCGCTTGTCGTCGAGCCGGTCTGCCGTGGATGCAATGCGCGCCGCGGAAAAGCTATTCCTCGGAAATGGCGTGATGGTGAATTGTTCGCCCGGCTGAAAGCTGCCGCCGATAGATGGTGGGTTTCCCCGCTCGCGCCGGAGTGGTGTATCGAACAATTCGAACGCTGGTGTTCTCATATCGAGCGCGTCACCGATGGAAAGATAAACCGCTCCGACCTTCGGCCCGATCTATGGGGACGTTCCGCATGACCCAAGAAAAGACCTAGAGGCACGCAAAAGCATAGAAAGGAGAGGCCTTGGCAGAGAACGCTACGGCAGCAGGAGGCGGGCACGAGGGCATTGCTGGAACGGCGTTTATGCGAACCGGGAATACATCCACGATCGGAAAACTGACGGATCCCGTCGGCCCGTTCAAGGTATCCGCTGACACAAAGGCGCTCCTGCAGCAAGCGGCGGCCAAGGCCGGCCTTACCGAGAACGAATGGGTGCGCGATCTGGTGACCGTGCGGCTTCATGGGCGTGAACACATGATCAATCTATACGCCGATCGCATCGATGTCGTTGTTGGAAAGGGGGAAGAAAGTAAATGATGCCCGCGGCGACACAAAATAACAGGCCCGGCGTCGATCGCAGCGCCTACATGAAAATCTGCCCACTGTGCCGCCGGCCATTCGAGCCGAAGAAGAACCAGCAGCGCGATCATTGCTGCAGCGCGTGCGGGCGGCTGGATCGGCAGAGACGGGGGAGAGCATAGCTGTGGCCTGGATCAAGTTCGAGAAAGACTTGCTTACCGATCCGCGCGTGCTGCGGATTGCGCGGTCGCTTCAGTCCCGCTGGATGCTGTTCGATCATCAGGAAATACCGGAAAAAGAGCAGTTCACTGAAAGTAACGCAAGTGCGTTACCGGCTGTGACGTTGGTGTGCGGCGCGCTGACACGCATCTGGAGTTTGGCCGATACACACCTTGGTGATGACGACATTTTGCCGCTCGGAATTGAGGAGCTAAACGACCACATTGGCATACCGGGGTTCTGCGAATTGATGCCGGCAGACTGGATTCAGGAGATTGACGAGCACGCGGTAAAACTCCCTGAATTTCATGAGCATAACGGCACAGAAGCCAAGAAAAAAGCGCAGGGCCAGAAGCGCCAGGAGCGGTACAGAAACAACAACAAAAAAGCGTTACGGGGTGGTAACGCTGGTGCGTCACTAGACCAGACCAGACCAGATAAGACCAATAAGAGTAACGCGCGCGCGCATTCTGCGCCCGCGGCGCCGTCCAAATTAGTGCAGAAAAAACCCGGCATTGAAACCCTGGTTGCCATGGGAGTCGAGGAGCAGGCGGCCCGCGACTGGCTGACCGTGCGCAAGGAAAAGCGGGCGCCGCTGACGCAAACCGCGCTGGACGAGTTGGCGCGTGAGGCAGGGAAAGCGGGAATCACCGTCGCCATGGCGGTGCAGATTTGCGCAAGGCGCAGCTGGCAGGGATTCAACGCGACCTGGAACTGGAGCGACGCTGACGCCAAAGGTGCGGTTAATCCAGAGAGTCTCCCTTGGTGGAAAACATCCTCCGGTATCGAAAAAAGAGGCTCAGAGCTTCATGTGAACAAGGTCCCGGGCGAGCAATTTCCGTATTACAAGGCCCGCGTGTTTGAGGCCGCAGGATCCGGGCCATGGGTGGCGCACGGCGAGGCGCAGCCATGAGCGCGAATGCTCCGGAAATCTGGCATGACGGCGGCCGCACCTACCAGCTCGTCAGTCCGAAACTCGTCACCTACCCCAGATTCGAAGTCCAGAAGATCGACGGCCGCAACGTCACCGTGCGGCTGCCGCCGCTGCAATTCACCGTGGTTACCGCGAGGGAGATCAAGACATGACACTCGACACCGCAATGGAGCAGGGCCGGGATGCGCGCGACGCCGGCATGGCGCAGGCGCTCGATCACGCCAACAACGTCGTGAGCGACTGGGGCGACCAGGCGACGAACTACCTGCAGCGGTACGCGCAACAAAATCGCGTGTTCTCCGGATGGATGGTCACGAAGGCCGCGGATCTGGATGCTGCGTTCCCGTCGCCGCCGACAAAGAAATCTTGGGGCGCCGTGTTCACGAAGGCGCAGCGCGATCGCGTTATCTGCAAGCTGCGCTACGAGGCGGACCCGAACCGGCACAACAACCCGGTCCCGGTCTACGAAAGCCTGGTGTACGTCGAGCGCGCGGCATGAACCAGCCGAAGAAGCGGCGCGCGACGGTTCACCAGCTCTGCAAGGTGCTGTATCGCGCGATGACGACGGACAAATGCCCAGGGCGGGAACTGCTCTTTGCGGTGATCTCGACGGCAGTGAAGGATGCAATGTCACGCTCCAGGGAACAATCGCGCGCGCGGCGCTGGATTTGTGAAGACTTTCATCCTGAATTCGGCCTTTACTGCGGCCTGTTCGGGTTAAACCCCGACTACGCGCGCGAGCTGCTGACTGATCATTATTTCGCGCATGTCGGCGAGACACCGGAGCCGGAGAAAAAGCGCCGCGGCCGGCCGCCGAGGGTGAGCGCGCTGGAGGTTTCGCCGTGAGTGAGAGCAGCAAAATTGCTTGGACCGATTCGACGTTCAATCCGTGGCGAATTTGCACACCGATCGGCCCGGGGTGCGATGGCTGCTATGCGGCGGCAATGGGGCGCAGGTTTGGGCTGGAATACAAGCAGGGCGTTCCGCGCATTCGTACCGGTGAGGCCTACTGGAAGCAGCCCTTAACCTGGAACAGGAAGGCCGCGAAGTCCGGCGAGCCATGGCGCGTGTTCTGCGCCTCGCTGGCCGATGTGTTCGACAACGAAGCGCCGGACGAATGGCGCACTGATCTGTGGAAACTGATCAACGCGACGCCGCACCTATCCTGGCTGCTGGTGACGAAGCGGATTGGGAACGTAGCGAAGATGCTGCCGCGGTTTGATGGAGGATTTGTCTATGTGCCGGATAACGTCCGGATCCTGATCACCGTCGTCAACCAGGAGGAAGCCGACCGCGACATTCCGAAGCTGCTGGCGCTGCCGTGCAAGAACGGCATCAGCTACGAGCCGGCGCTGGGGCCGGTGGATTGGCGAGAGTGGATGAGCGTAAAAACGCTTGGATTCTTTCCGCGTCATGTGGAATGGATCATCGTCGGCGGCGAAAGCGACCAGGCCGGAAGCAAGGCGCGGCCGTTCGCTGTTGATTGGGCTCGCTCGACCATCTGGCAATGTCGCGCGGCAGGGGTACCCGTATTTATCAAGCAGATCGGCAGCAATCCGTTCGAGTCTGGATTTCCGCACTTGAGGCTGGTCGAGGATCGTGCCGGCGCCGATCCGGCTGAGTGGGTCGACGATTTGCGCGTGCGGGAGTTTCCCAATGCCTGAAATCCTGCTCACAAAGACCGCAACGGGCGCGATGATCCCGTTCGACGAGGACGCCGGCGATCGTCTGCGCCGCTACAAGGCCGGCGCCGTCATGCGCTGCGACATCCGGGAAATGCGCAGCTGGCCGTTCTTCAAAAAGTGGTGGGCGCTCGCCAAGTTCGCCTTTGATCAGTGGTCCGAAACCGAGGAAATGCCGCTCTACAAGGGCCAGCGCGTGTTGCCGGCCTTCGAGCGGTTCCGCAAGGATCTCACCATTCTCGCCGGCTACTGCCATCCGGTCGCCGACATCAACGGCGGCGTGCACCTGGAGGCCGATTCGATCGCCTGGGCGAACATGACCGAGGAGGTATTCGAGAAGCTGTACTCGGCGACGATCGACGTCGTGCTGCAGAAGATTCTGGCCGACAAGGGCTACACCGAGGCCCAGCTGCGCAGCCTGGTCGAGCAGACGATGGCGTTCACATGACCAAAGACGAAGCCGCCTATCAGGCCGACGTCCGAGAGATCGGCTGCGTCGTGTGCTATGACGCCGGCTACCCGGGAACGCCGTGCGCGATCCACCACATGCTTTCCGGTGGCAGCCGGATCGGGGAAATGAAGGTGCTCGGCTTATGCGACCCAGGCCACCACCAAAATCCGCCGAAGGGATCGGGCAAGATCGCGCGCCATCCGACGCGCGTCGCCTTTGTGCTGGAGTACGGCAGCGAGGAGAGCTTGCTGGAAAGGCAGAACCAGCTCGTCGCCGAGCGGCGCGCGAGGCTTGCGGCATGAGCGTGCGCATCCTGCAGGGCGACGCGATCGAGCAGCTGCGCACGCTGCAGGACGCGAGCGTTGACGCCTGCGTAACTGATCCGCCGTACCACCTGACGACTGGAAAGAAAGGCGGCAGCGGTACTGCTTCATTGAATGAGAACTCCCCTGCCGGCAGAGCGCGCATCGGGACCGGCTTTATGGGTATGAAGTGGGACGGCGGCGACGTCGCGCACAATCCTGCGCTGTGGGCCGAAGTCCTGCGCGTTCTCAAGCCGGGCGCTTACTTACTGGCATTTGGCGGCACGCGCACCTATCACCGCCTCGCCTGCGCGATCGAGGACGCGGGCTTTGAGATCCGCGACCAAATCGGCTGGGCCTTCGGTTCCGGCTTTCCCAAGTCTCATAACGGCGCGTGGGGGGGCACCGCCTTAAAGCCTGCGTGGGAACCTATCGTGATGGCGCGTAAGTCACTGATCGGAACCGTCTCCGCAAACGTCGAGGCGCATGGTACGGGCGCGCTGAACATTGACGACTGCCGCGTTGAGATCAATGACGACAGTTATGCGCGGAACTGCAGCGGTGATCGTGGTCACGATGGAACGCGATCGAATGATGAGCGCGGCGCGACCGACATGAAGATGGGGGGTGGTAGCGCGGCTGCCGGTCGCTGGCCCGCCAACCTGATCCACGACGGCAGCGACGAAGTACTGGCGTGTTTTCCTGATAACGCTGGTGCGTTCGCGCCCGTTCGCGGAACAGAACCGAGCAGGCCCGCGAAAAATACCTACGGCGAATATGCGCGCGGCGGCGGGTCTTTCCCCGGTGACGGATTGGGGAGCGCAGCCCGTTTCTTTTACTGCGCCAAGGCGAGCCGCGAAGATCGCAACGAGGGGCTGCAAGGAATGGCGACCAAGCCGCTGAATTGGTCGAGCGGTGAGCAGTCACCCGGAACATTCCAAAGCGAAAACACGAATCGGCAAGCGCAGAACCATCACCCGACCGTCAAGCCAACCGACCTGATGCGCTACCTCTGCAGGCTTGTTACACCAAAAGGCGGGACGGTGCTGGACCCGTTCATGGGCAGCGGCAGCACCGGACGCGGCGCAATACGCGAGGGATTCAATTTCATTGGGATTGAGATCGATGCAGAGTATTGCGAGATCGCGCGTGTTCGTATTCATGCTGATGCACCGTTGTTCGCCGAGGTTACGACATGAGCGCGATCGACGCACCGCTGTGCAGACTGTGCAACAAGCCGCACTGGCAGCGCGAGCCGCACGATTTCGGAAAGAACACCAACGCCGACGAAGGCAAAGCGCCGCAAGGCGGAGAACGCACGCGGGGACGCAGCCGCGACTGTTCGAGTTCTCGTATTACTGCGCGGGCCGGTGAAAGGCCGGTAAAGAATACATCGAGGGAAGGGCGCGACGTTTTGAAGGCGAAAGCTACGTCGACTGAGCGGGACCACCGCAAAGCCCAACCCGCCTAACCGCCCCGCAAGCCTGGGGGCAACGGCACCGCGGCGAAGCCGAAAACCGCGCGGAAGGCGAGGAAGACATGACCGACCGAGAGCGCCTGATCTGGCTGCACCAGCATCTTGTCAAAGTCCACGGCGAGAGCCCTCTTAAAGGCTATATGCACGGCCTTCGGGACATGATCTACGAAACACCGCCGGACCGCGACACAGTTGGCAACGTCTGCACGATGAGAAGCAACAAGGTTCAAGACGAAATAGCCGAATTGGAACGCAGGAACTTGATATGAGCGCCATGCTCCGCCTATCCGAGGCCGATCTGAAGAAAGCGGAGAACCGCATCGCGCGCGTTGGCGCCGGCCGCCTGGTGCGCGGCCACGACAGTCTGCAGGCAATCGACCTGAAGAAGCCGACGAAATACAAGGCCGTGAAGACGACGGTCGACGGCGAGGTATTCGACTCCAAGCTCGAGGCCGAGCAATGGCAGATCCACCAGCTGCGCCAGAAGGCGGGGGAGATCGCCGGGCTGCGGCGCCAGGTTAAGTTCAGCCTGTTCGCAGGCGGCGGCGAGCATGTCGGCATTTACACCGCGGATATGGTGTTCGACGAAAAGGGCCCGGATGGCGTGTTCCGTCGCGTCGTCGCCGATGTGAAATCCGATCACACCAAGATGCTCGCGGCTTGGCGCAGGACGAAGAAATTGATGCAGGCGTGCCACGGCATCCAGGTGAGGGAGTTGCCATGAACCGGCGCGGATTCCTGCAATCGATTCTCGCCGCCGGCGTAGCGCCGGCCGTAGTCGGCTCGGGCATCTTGATGCCGGTCCGAAAGATTATCGCGCCGAGGCTTCCGGAACCTGAGTGGGTTGGTATCGATTTCGCCGGACCTTACGGCGTTATCTATCCGCTCGTCGACGAGATACCCGAGTGGATGGTGGTCCAGGCCGGAGAGCGCATAGCGTTGATCAGAGAAATGGTGATATTCGGTGCGCTGTCGAGGGCGCCGACGCAGTTGGCGCTGTTTGAAACTATTTCGCCCGCAAGGGCATAACGAGGGGGTAGATATGGAAGCATGTGGCAAGAACGTGGGTGCGGCCGGCAGCTTGGCCGAAGACATTACCCAGCTGATCTGACAACAACCAAAAAAGGGCGGGCACATGATGGTCGATTCAGTCTTCAGCAACGCATTCAGCCGTCGATCGCGCCTGCCAGTCGATGAGGTAAAGCCGGAACACCAGGCCATCCATGAGGAGCTGGAGAAATGGGGCGCCTGGAACCGCGACCGCAGGAAAAGACGCTCGACCTGCGGATCGATCGAGGGCAATTACAGGATCCGCAGCCGTGACTGGCATTACCCCGAAATGGAGGAAATGATGCCGCACATCGTCAATCCTCGCATGGTGGTACTCGACAAGGCCATTCTGCAGATGCCGGAGCAGCATCGCGCGTTCCTGCGGTCCTACTACGTCAACAAGACGCCTCCGGAGATCGTCTGCCGCGTGCAGCATGTCCAGCGCGCCGACTTTGCCCGCTGGATGGATCACGCGCGATCGATGGTGATGAACTTGCTGAGACGGGGAGGGGAATGATGAGTGAGCGGTGTGGAAACTGCAGGTTCTACGCCGAGGCAGAAGAAAGAGGGCCGGTGCGAAACGGCGAGCAAGACTTTGATGAGCAAGATCTTGAATCCGAGTGCCGACGATATCCGCCAGTTCGCGGGGACGCCGATTACTTCGGTCCCATGGTGGGGGTGGATCTGCTGGCCGGGGCCTACGCCCACCCCGTTGTGAATAAGTTTGATTGGTGCGGGGAGTGGAAGCTGCGGTCCCAGTAATGGATGTTCCATGTGGAACAAATTTAATCAGTAGGGTGGGATTTATGGCTTGGACTAAGTCATCAAGTGAGAGAAACAAAAGCATTATATCGGCGAGGTGTGCTGGAAGAACGCTTGCCTCGATTGGCGATGAATTTGGTATTACCCGCGAACGGGTCAGGCAGATATTGGCCGTAAGCGACAAGAAAAATGGAACAAACCTGTCACATGACGCGAAGCGTGTTCGCGCATCGAGGTCATCGGATAGATCACTTGCTAGATTGGCCGCGGCGCAGGAAAAGCGAAGCCGTAAGGCCCGGGGGTTGTACGGGTGTAGTTATGAAACGCTTAAAACTATAAACCCGGGCCCGAGAGGCGCTGATTTGGGAAAGCATTCTCCGGCTAGGAAATATATTGAACATAAAAAGTCGGCTCGAAGGCGTGGAATTGAGTTTCAATTGACGCTTGTCGAGTGGTGGAAGGTTATCAAGCATCCAATGGCTGAAAGAAAGGAAAAGGCGAGAGCAAGAAAACGCTTGCAAAATATGGAAAATTGGCGTATAAGTCAAACCTACAACTTGATTCCGCGATGTCTGCGAGAAGTCGCCCGATGTGGAGGGCGACTCGCGCACGTCAGATCCAAAGGCCCGACATGAAAATGCTCGGGCCTTTTGCATTTTGGGGATGGAGAATGTGAAGACTTTGACCGTTTGCGGTAGGGTCGTCCTGGTTGATGATGCCGATTACGATCTAGTGTCTCCGTTTCGTTGGTCGCTTTTGTTCCATGGATCTGGTGAGCGGATAAGGATCTATGCCAGGACTCGGATAAACGGAGAGCACGTTTTGATGCACCGATTCCTGCTGGGCGCCAAGAAGGGCGAGCTTGTAGACCACGAAAATCATGATGGTCTGGACAATCAGCGGTTAAACATTCGGCTGTGTGATGTGCATCAGAACGCCATGAACATGAGGCGAAAATCATGCAGCGTCGCCGGATTGAAGGGGGTCACTTACAAGGGCCCTGGTCGTTCTCGCCCATGGTGTGCTGAAGCTGGTTTACGCGGGGTTCGGCATAGGCTCGGTGACTTTGCAACAAAGGAACTTGCCTCAGAGGCGTACCAAGCATTTGCAAGAAAGAATTTCGGCGAGTTTCACCAAGATAGCAACTGATCGAGCAGCCACCCGCGCGCGCTTTCCTCCTCCTCCCTGGCGCGCACGGCTTCGCCCGCCTCAGTGCGGGCTTTTTTATTCCACCTCGCGCGCAGATCGACCTGAAGTTATGACGGCTGGCCACCGGCGCAATGGCCGTAATCAGATGCGGGTAGCCTTGGAGGCAGTTCGGTCCCATAAGCCAAACCTAGAGCGATCGTAACGCTCACCCGCTACCCAGAAACGCGCTGTAGGGATACGGTGCGCGCCGCCCGTCAGTCTCGCCATGCCAACGAAGGCGGGCAGGGCGGCACCTTACAGCCCAGCCGGCGGTGGCGCGGCGGCTTTCCTGCCTTCTTCCACGCTGTGTGACCCGGTAACCCATTCAAGGAGCGGCCGCATGAAAAAGATTAAGATCACCGGAACGTCGCTGGCGCAGAACCTGACCGGCTTTGCGACTGGCGTTACCGCGTCGGCCGGCGCCGCCCTGACGTTGGCCGCAACCACTCCTGGCGACAGCCTGGCGCACAAGATCATCATCACGCCCAGTGGCTCGGTGACCGGCAACTACACCCTGACGGGCACGGATGCCGACGGCAACGTGCTTACCGAGACGCTGGCGACGAACACGGTTAGCGCCGTGACGTCTGCGGGTTATTTCGCAACGCTGACAAGCGTGCTGGCTCCCGCCGGCATCGGCGCCCAGACGGTCGACATCGGCTTTACTGCGGCGAGCGTTTCGCCCTGGAACCACCTCAAAGAAGCCTGGTCGCCGGTCGGCGTCGGCTTTGCCTGCATCAAAGGCAGCGGCAGCCCGACCTTCGGCGTGCAGCAGGAGTACGGCGACGGCACGGCGTTCGACCACGCAACCGTGGCCGCCAAGAGCGCGAGCATCGAGGGCGCCTACACGACCCCGGTGCGCGCGATCCGCCTCGCCTGGTCCGCTGCGGGACAAGTGACCCTATTGGGCTGGTATTAGGTGAAAGACAAATGACCACCTATTCGAGCGCCGACGCGATCGCGGACATTCCGGGGGCGCTGTATGACACGCTGCGCGCGCGCTTCGTCGTCCTGGCCGGCGTAACCGACGCCGTAGGCGCCGAGCGTAAAGCCCTGTGGGCTGAGATCGACCGCAGGGAGAAGGAAGTCGCGGCCAAGCTACGCATCGGTGCCCTGACCGCAGACGAGTTGAAGCTTTACCAATCTGTCATCAACAGCCCCACCTTTTCAAGGAACTAGACCATGGCCATCACCGTGAAAATCGAGATCGACGACGCCGGCAAGATCACGGTGGGCGAGGACACCGGCGACCAGGACGCCGGCGGGCAGCTGCTCGATGCCGGTATGCCAGCCAAGGCCGGTATGTCGCCCGGTGGCATGGCGCCCGGCGGAATGCAGCCCGGTGGCGCGCAGCCGGAAGGCCAGGAAGACGCAGGCATGCAGCCGGCTGGCAGCATCGACGAGGCGCTGGCGATCGCCAAGAGCATTCTGTCGGGCCAGTCCGGCGCGCAGAACCAGGCCGCACAGGTGGCGTTCAAGGCTGCCTGAAGCGCCAGCATGACCGCGAAGAAGAAGGCCAAGGTGGGAAAGGGTGTCAAGCGCCCGCCTGAGGTAAAGCGCGTCAAGGCTAGCACCAGCAAGGCCGCTGCCGCTGCGCGCAAAGCCCTGTTCGTCGAGGCCTTCATTGCCAACGGCGGGAACGCCACCCAGGCCGCGATTACGGCCGGCTACAGCGAAAAGAGGGCGCGCGCGACCGGCGCCGAGTTCGTAGCGGACCGTAACATTGCGGCCGAAATCGTGCGCCGCCGGGCCGAAGCCCTTGAGGAGGCGGAGAAAATTACTGGCGTGTCGGTCGCTCGCACGCTGCGCGAGCTGGGGCGGATTGCCTATGCGGACCCGCGCAAATTCTTCAACGCGGACGGCAGCCTGAAGAAGGTGACGGAGCTGGACGACGACTCTGCGGCCGCGCTGGCCTCGTTCGAGGTCGAGGAGATTACCGCCGGTCGCGGAGAGAATGCCCTGGTGATCGGCGAGACGAAGAAATTCAAGTTTCACGACAAGAACAGCTCGATCGACAAGGCCATGAAGCACCTGGGCCTGTTCCGGGAAGACAACCACCAGCAGGGCGATGCCGCCGTGCGCGCGCTGCTGGCTGCGGTAGGAGCCAATGCCAGCGAGTTTGCAGTTAAACCTTCGTGAGTGGGGCGATCGCCGGTGGCGGCTGCATAACCTGTACTACATCACGGATCGGTTCGGCAAGCGGATCAAGTTTGTCCCGAACGAGGCGCAGATCCAGCTGCTCGACGAGCTCTGGTATCTGAACATCATCCTGAAGTCGCGGCAGCGCGGGTTCAGTACGTTCATCGACATTCTGGGCCTCGACCTGGCCGTGTGGGCGCCGAATCAGACGGTAGGCGTGATTGCGCACGGCCTGCGCGAAGCGGCGGTGATCTTCAAGACCAAGGTCAAGTATCCGTATGACAACCTGCCGGACGGCATCAAGGCCGCGGTGTCGCCGGTGAGTGATTCGGTGCAGGAGCTGTCGCTGTCGAACGGCTCCAGCGTGTACGTCGGCACTTCGATGCGATCGGCGACGGTGCAGTTCCTGCATGTGTCCGAGTTCGGCAAGATCAGCCGGAAGACCCCGGAGAAGGCCAAGGAGATCGTTAGCGGCTCGTTCAACGCCGTGCACCCCGGCCAGATGATCTTTGTCGAGTCGACCGCGGAGGGGCGCGGCGGCGCGTTCTACGATATGTGCGATGTCGCGCAGAAGACGAAGACCGCGGGCAAGAAGCTCACGCCGCTGGATTTTCGCTTCCATTTCTTCCCCTGGTGGTCGGACCCGAACAACGTCCTGGACCCCGATGGCGTGGTGATCGGCGACGACTGGGCGAGATACTTCGCCGAGCTGGAGCGGCAGATTCGCCTCAAGCTGCGGCCCGAACAGAAGGCCTGGTACGTCAAGAAGGCCGAGCAGCAGCAGGATCACATGAAGTCGGAGTACCCATCGACACCAAAGGAGGCCTTCGAGGCTGCCGTGGACGGGATCATCTACAGCAAGGAAATGGCGCGGGCCCGGGCCGATGGCCGCATCACCAAGGTGCCGTATGCCAGGGCGCTCGCCGTCAATACGTTCTGGGATCTGGGTTTGAGCAAGACCAGCGGCACGACGGCGATCTGGTGTCATCAGTACGTCGGCCTGCAGCATCGGTTCCTGAAGGCCTACGAGAATTATGGGCAATCACTTGATCACTACGTCAAGTGGCTGACCGATACCGGCTACGCCTTCGGCACGCACTACCTGCCGCACGACGCCGGTGTGCGCCGGCTGGGTAAGACGGAAACGAAGTCCTGGATTGAGCTGCTGCGCGAGCTGATGCCCGGGCACAACTTCGAGCTGGTCAAGGTGATCGATGAGGTCAACACCGGCATCGAGCAGACGAAGCTGAAGTTCGATGAATGCGTGTTCGATGAGGCCGGCTGCGAGGCCGCGCTCAAGGCGCTGGATAACTACCAGTACGTCTATGACGAGGCGCTGGGCGTGTTCAGCAAGACGCCGCGGCACGACTGGACGAGTAACTACGCTGACGCGCTGCGCCAATTCGGGCAGGGCTGGCGGCCTCCGGAGCGCGAGCGCCCGCTGCCGCGCATGACCACATACCGCCCAGCCGATCCCGGCCTGGGAATGTAAGGAGACGACGGCATGGCACGATCGCGGAACACTCAAGGCGGCCTGGTGGCGAGCGTGGCGCCCGTCGTCGCCGTGATTGAGGCATCCGTGGACGCGCCGGCGCAGCAGGACGAAGCGGCTGCGCAGGCCGAGGCCGATCGCGTTGCCAAGGTGACACAGCTTGGCGCGTCGCTGTCGATCAAGCGCCGCGAGTGGATCCTGTACCGGCGATCGACCGGGATCGAGCAGGAATGGGACGAGGACGACGAGGCCTACGAGGGCGTAGACGCCGCCTCGAAGGCTGAGAGCGCGGCGATGCGCACCCGGCTACCAGGCCAGGCCATGCCAAAGGTCGAGGGCGAGGTCCGGTCGACCGTGGTGCTGAACATCACCAAGCCCTACGTCAACGCCTTCGCCTCGAAGATCATCAACATGCGGCTGAGTTTGGCCGATCGCGCCTGGGCATTCGAGCCGACGCCGATCCCGCAGCTGAAGGAGGACGCAAAGACAAAGGGACACCTGTCGCTGGTCAAGGACGGCCAGCCGATCTTGGTAAACGACAACGGCCAGCAGAGGCCGGCCACCGTCGCCGATCTGGCCAAGCGCGACATGGAGAAGGCGCTGGACCGCGCGGGCAAGGCGCAAAAGCGCGTGGACGACTGGCTGAAGCAGGCGAAATGGGTAGCGGAGGCCCGCCGGGCCGTCGACGACATAGCGCGGATCGGCACCGGCGTGCTCAAGGGCCCGTACCCGGAGAAATGCGTCTATACGTCCTACCAGGATGGCGAGCTGGTGCGCACCGAGGTCATCGAGCCGCGCTCGAAGCGCATCAGCGCGCGCAATCTGTTCCCGGACCCGGCCTGCGGTGAGGACATCCACAACGGCGACGGCATCTTCGAGTACGACGAGATCACCGCGAAGGGTTTGCGCGAGCTGAAGGAAACGCCGGAGCTGGGCTACATCGCAAGCGAGATCGATGCCGTGCTGACGGAGGGCCCGCGCGCCGCTGACGTCGAGTACGACCCGAGGAAAAAGGTCGACCCAGCGCAGAAGAATAAACCTTTCGGCATCTGGTACTACACAGGCAACCTGGATAAGGCCGACCTCGAGGCCGCCGGCTGCGAGTGCCCAGACGATCACGCATCCGTGTCGGCGATCGTGACGATGGTCAACGACCACGTTATCCGCGCCTCGCGCAATCCGCTCGACAACGGCAAATTCGGCTACGACGTCGCGCCGTGCTCGCGCCGCGAGGGTTTCTGGGCCGGGATCGGCATCGCCCGCGACCTGAGAACGCCGCAGCGCATGGTCACCGGCGCCGTGCGCGCAATGAACGAGAACCTGGGCCTGTCGGCGAAGCCCATGATCGCCATGATGCAGGGCCTGCTGGTCCCGATGGACGGCAATACGTCGCTATACGGCGGCAAAATGTTCATCATCCCGAAAGGGGTGGACGTTGCCGAGGCGCAAAAGGCAATCTTTTCGATCCAGATCGACAGCCGCGTGCAGGAATGCCTGTCGACCATCCAGTTCGCACTGAAGATCGCCGAGGATGTGACCGGCCTGCCGATGATCCTCCAGGGCCAGCAGGGCAAGGCGCCCGACATCCTGGGCGTGGTCGAGATCCTGGACCAGAATGCTTCCGTGGTCGCGCAGCGCGCCGCGAATATGTACGACGACAACCTGCTGGAGCCGCATATCGGCCGGTACTACGACTGGCTGATGCAGTACGGGCCGAACGACGAGGAGAAGGGCGACTACACGATCGTCATCATGGCGCCGCCGGACATCACCGCCGACGCGAAGGCACTGCAGATGATGGGCCAGCTCGGGCAGAACAAGGCGGCGCGCGTGGACCCGGCCAAGCTGTTCGCAGAGGTCGCCAAGTCGCAGCGGTTCGACCCGACGCGCATCCAGTACACCGACGACGAGTGGGAGCGGGTAGAGAAGCAAGGCGGCCCGCAGGATCCGCGCATCGAGGTCGCGCAGATCCGCGCCGACGCCGAGGCGAAGGTGGTCGCAGCCGAGACGGCGAGCCGCGAGCGCATCGCCAAGCTCGAGTCGGACACGGCCGAAGTGGTGGCATCGATCAACGAGCGCCTGCAGTCCACCCAGCTCACGAGCGAGGAGAGGCAGACACTGGCGAAGATCAAGGCGACGCTGGCTGGCAAGGCCATGGACGTCAACGCGCAGAAGGAAATCACGCGCGATAACCAGCTGCTCGATCTGCACAAGCACAACACCGGGACGCTGGCGAAGGATGTCATCACGAAGCCCGCCGTCGAGCCGCCGGGCCGTGCCGAACCCGGGCAGGCCTACGCGCAATGACCGATGCCGAGCGCGCCCGCATGAAACGACTGGAGGCCGCGCTGGAGAAGATCGCGGCATTCGGCGAGGGCGCCGTGGTTACCAGCAGTTTTGACGAACCGCACGCAGCGAGGATCGCGCGCATGGCCTTGCTGCCGGAAACCCTGTGGACAGAGACGCGCGAACCAACCGGAGAGTTGCTGTGACGACGAAGCAAACCATCCTGGTGATCTACGAATCAGAGAATGGGCGCAACGGCTGGCGGCCGCTGCAGCCAAGCGAAGTACCGCAATGGGTGCTGCACCCGGACATCATGGGGCACCTGGTGGCCGGCGAAATGTGCTCCGACCCCACGCGCGGCGAGAAGGGCTCGAACTGGTATCGCGCCGAGCGCACGCCGGAGGACGCGTCGATGGTGCGGGCGGCAGCAGAGCGGCGGCAGCGGCGCCTGGAGCGCAATCAGCGCCTCGCCAGCCGCATCCTGCGGGTGACGCACTGATGCAGCTCACACAGTCCGAGCGAGATACGCCGCTGTTTCGCAAGCTCAAGAAGCATTACGAGCAGCGCCTGGCCGATCACCGGCTGGAGAACGACAAGCGCCTAAACGCGGACGACACCGCACGGCTGCGCGGCATGATTGCCGAAGATTTGTATTTTCTGTCCCTGGCCGAGCCGGTCAAGGGCATGAAAGAGGTAGGCGCGGCCGACTAGCTCCGCCGTCGCCTGCAAGCCCGGGAAACCGGAACCAGCCCGCCCTCGCGCGGGCTTTTGTTTTTCTGGAGGATCAAATGCCAGAAGTGAGAGAGAACGCCGCCGAAATCGAACGCCAGGACGCACAGACAGCATTCGCCGCCGCCGGAGAGGCCGCGGGCGAAGGCGCTGCGCCGGCGGCCGCCAAGGCGACCGAGCCCGCGTCAGACCCGAAGGACACCAAACCTGCGACAGCCGCTGCAGAACCGGCCGCTGATCCATGGGAAGGCGTCCCTCCAATTCTGAAGCAGAGCTTCGACACCCTCACGGAACAGCTCCAGAAAGTGACCGCAACCGCCAACCAGGTAGGCACGGCGCAGCGGCACATCAAAGCCCTGGAAGACCAACTCGCAGCACTGAAAGCTGGAGGCGAGGCCGCGAAAGCCGCTGCCGCATCCGGGACTGCAGCGCCGACGGGGGCCCAAGTCGCCGACGCTGTGAACAGTAGCGAGAAGTGGGCGCGCATCAAAGAGGATTTCCCCGAATGGGCGGAAGCCATGGACGAGCGCCTTGCGGCCCTCGGAAAGCCTGGCGATGCCGTCGATGTGGAAGGCCTGAAGAAAGAATTCTCGTCCGTCCTCGGTGAGGCGACTGCAAAGGCAGAGAAAAGCGCGCGCGAGTTCGCCCGCGTCGATGCCAGGCATCCCGACTGGGAAGACGACATCAAGAACGAGGACGGCACTCTGAAGCCGGAATTCGACGCATGGATGAAGACGCAGACCCCTGAGATTCAGGCGCTTGCCCAGTCCGACCGCGCGAAGGACGCCATTCGGATGATCGATCTGTACTACGAACACCGCAAGACCGCCGCCGACAAAGCCGCGGACGAAGCAGCCAACAAGCAACGGCTGGAGCAGGCGATTCCCGCAAAGGGAACGCGCGCCCAGCGCCAACAAACCCCGTCCGAGCGCGAAGCCGCGGAAAAGGCATTCGCATCGGCATAAAGAATTGAAGGAGCATCACCATGGCAGCAGCTACCTATACCAGCCCCGGCCAGCGCCGGGGAAAAATCCTCGGCCAGATCCTGAAACACGCCGTCCATGTTTCGACCGTGGAAATCTCGGGCGAAGTGTGGAAACAGCCCGTAAAGATGGGCGATACCGTCATCTTCCGGCAGGTTGTGCCTTTTGGCGCGACCGCGGCAGCGCCGAACGTCTTTTCGACCACGGCCGCCGCCCACCTCATCCAGGAAGGCAACACGCCGACCCCGGAGAGCCTGACCACGCTCGACACCACCGTTCAGGTGCAGAAGTACGGCGCGCTCTACAGCTACACCGAGCGCCAGGCGAACCTCGGCGAGGATGACATCCCGGCCTGGATGGAGGAGCAGCTGGGCGAACGTCTCGGCCTGGTGCGCGAACTCGTCTACGTCGGCGCGCTGCAAGGCTGCACCAACCGCTTCTACGCGGGCGGCACCACGCGCGGCACGGTCGACGAAACGCTCACCCCGAACCTGCTCGACAAGATCACGCGCAGCTTGCGCGGCAACCATGCGCTGTTTGTGCGCAAGGTGATGCAGTCCTCGCAGAACGAAGGCAGCGTGTCGCTGCAGCCTGCGTTCCTCGACTTCACGCACACCGATGCGCAGCGCGACATCGAGGCGATCCCCGGCTACAAGGCCGTGGCCGACTACGGAAAGATGGACATCATCCATGATCTCGAGATTGGCGCCGTCGGCTCGCACCGCTTCATCCTGTCGGCGGACATTCCGAAGTTCATCGACACCGGCGCAGCGGTTGCTGGCACCGGACTGAAGTCGACCGGCGCCTCGAACATCGACGTCTACCAGATGTTCACGATCGCCAAGGACGCATGGGGCCACACGGCCTTCCGCGGCCTGGACGCGATCGACTTCAGCCACATCCCGGTCAAGCAGAAGGACAAGTCCGACCCAACCGGCGAGCGCGGCTACGTCTCCGGCACCTTCTACGACGCCGGCGTCGTCACCAACCACGGCTGGATGGCGGTCACGGAGTTCGGCGTCACGAACCTGTAACGGGCCAACTGAATCAATGGCGGGCGCATCCGTGCCCGCCATCAACGAAATGCGAGATTAAGGAGAATCACCATGCAAGCACAAAAAATGGTAGGTGCGACTTTCTGCACTACTTCCGGCCTGCTGACGGCGGCCGGCGCAGTCACCACGCACGACACGACCGTCACCATCAGCTACGCCATCAACGGCAAGGCGCGCACCAAGACGGCAATCACCGGTGGCACAACGCCGACGACCGACTACAACACCGGGGCGGCGTTCCCGGTTCTGGTCGGCGGCGCGTCCGTCGCGGGCGCCTACGGTCACGGTTGCACCGTGATCTGGGCACTCGATGCCAGCGGCAACGTGAAGTGCATGATGGGCAAGCACCAGGCCCTCGACTCGGCGGGCAACTTCCTCGTTCCGTCGCAATTCCCGAGCATTCCCAACGATGTGTGTCCGTTTGCCTACCAGATCCTGAAGGCAGGTGCGACCGCGGCCGTCAATATCGCGTTCGGTACGAGCAATTGGAACGCAACCGGCTTCACCAACGTGATCCAGGACATCCTGTGCATCCCGGATCGTCCGCAGGTGTCGTAACCGTAGTCAACCCGGGACCGCTTCGGCGGTCCCACCTTCCAAGGAGTTGAGAAATGACGAAAACCGCAACAAGGCCGAGATCCGCCGCCCAACTGGCGAACGACGAGCGGCTGCGAAGTGGTCGCAGTCCTGCGATTCATGTGCCGAAAGGCGGTATTAGCACCCGAGACGCCGAATCCGGGCAGCAAGAGAATATCTCGATCTCGACTTCGGGCAAGGCCGAGGCAACATCGAGCGGGATCGAAGCCATCGATGCCCGCCACATGAAGGACAAGGCGGAGCAGGAGCGGTTCATGAACGAGCCCGTCACCATCTTCGTCGAGTCCGACGACGATCCAAATTCACCGGTATTCCTTTCCTGCGGCCACAACGGGATAGATCAGTACGTTCAGCGCGGCGTGGAACAGACCATCAAGCGGCGCTTTCTCTACAGCCTGCTGGCGGCCAAGCGCAAGCAGTTCGCGTGCTCGTTCGGCAAGGATGGATCCGGGCAGGAATACAACCGGCTCGAAGGCCGCTCGCGGCCGACGCATAGCCTGCAGATCGTGCGCGACGACAACCCGCGCGGGCGCGAGTGGTTCAACGCGGTGATGCGCGAGCAATGAGCACCAATCTCCAGCTCTGCCAGTCGTTGCGGCAGGAATGCACCGACACCGGCAGCGGGCCGTCTGCGGTCACCGGGCAGACTGGAGAGCTTGCGCGTTTCGTTCAATGGATCGTCCAGGCGTGGAACGAGCTGCAGCAGGAAAGCGAGCTCTGGCGCTGGATGCGTAAGAGCTTCGCGGTCAACACCGTGGCAAGCACCGGCGAGTACGCCTACGGGGCCTGCACCGACACCGTTTCCGCGGTGGCGATCACGCGCTGGGCGCGCTGGTATCGCAACACCTTCAAGTGCTACCTGGCCTCGGCGGGCGTGGGCAGCGAATATCCGCTCCTGTGGATGGAGTGGGACGATTTCCGGCGCCTGTATCGCTATGGCACGCAGAACAACGGCCAGCCACAGCGATTCAGCATCGACCCATCGGGCAGGATTTGCCTCGGCCCGAAGCCCAATGATGTCTACGTCGTCTCAGGCGACTATCAGATCGGACCCCAGACGCTGGCGGCCGACGGCGACATCCCGGAAATGCCGACGCGCTTTCACCAGCTGATCGTCTACGAGGCCATGTCGAAGTACGGCGGGAACCGCGTGGCACCGGAGGCGATCCTGCGCGCGAACGCCGAGGGCGGAAAGTTGCGCGCCGCGCTCGAGCTGGATCAACTGCCGCGGTGGACCTACGGGGAACCGCTGGCCTAGTTTTGAATTAGCCGGCTTCGGCCGGCTTTTGTTGTGCGGGTCTTCCAAGACTCGATCGTACTCAGGACGCTGTTCGGGCGCTTTGCCCGCTTTCTTTCAAGGAGATCCACCATGAGCATCATTTCCCAAGCACTGAACGCAATCAACGACAAGCGCATCGCCAAGGCCGTGCAGGCCGCATTCGATCGCTCCCATGGCAGCGGTGCGGTCGCCGCGATCGGGTCGAGCCAGGCAACGGCAGCGGTGCTGCTGAACGCGATCAACTACGTCACCGGCGCGGACGCGACCAAGGCAGTCGTACTGACCGCGCCTGAACCCGGGGACCCCGGCGTCTGGGTGGTCAATACCGACGCCACGAACGCCCTGCCGATCTATCCGCAGACTGGTGCGGCCATCAATGGCGGCGCGGCGAACGCAGCCTACACGCTGCCCGCGGCGCAAGCGGTGTTCCTGGTGCCGGCCACGGCCGGCCAGTGGTATGCGGGCATCGTAGGCGCAACGTCGGCGCAGATCGCTTATCTGACCGATGCTGTTGCCGGCACGGCAGCGGCCTCCAAGGTCGGCGTACTCAGCGCAGCCAAGCAGATTGATACTTTCCCGGCGAATCTGATGTCTGTCGGGCCGCTGGGCATCGAAACCGGGATCACCGCGAACGCCGGCGGCACGCAGGCGGCTGCGCTTGCGCTATCTGCCACAAAGTCTGTCCACGAGGTTACGACTGTAGGGTCTGCTGCCGACTCGGTGGCGCTCCCTGCTGCGACTGGCTCGGGGAATGTTCACTGGGTCAAGAACTCGGCGGCGACGAACTCGCTGCAGTTGTTCGGTGCCGGAACCGATACGATCGATGGCGTAGCCACGGCAACCGGTGTAGCGGTCGCCGCAGGGAAATCGCGCATGCTGGTCGATTCGGCCGCCGGGAAGTGGCAAAGCCTGCTCGGCGCGTAATCGGCTAGCGGGTAATGATCAGCGCGCGCGCACTGGCACAGGCTGGGCTCGGAAGGGCCCAGCCGCGCCCTATCATGTCGGCGTTTGCCGGCGGCTGCGACTTCGAGACGCCGCCGCTGTCGGCCGTACCTGGCACGCTGCGCGACTGTCAGAACTGGGAATGCGATGTCGAGGGCGGCTATGCCCGCGTCATGGGCTATGAGCGATACAACGGCAGGCCGAGCCCGTCCGTTGGCGTCGCTGCGGTCCTCGACATCACACTCACCGGCACGATCGCCGTCGGCGATACGGTGACCGGCGTTACATCGGCCGCGACGGCGGCGGTGATTGCGGTTCCGGATTCCGGCCATATCGTAATAACCAAGGTCGTCGGGACGTTTGTCTCGGGCGAAGCGCTCAATGTGGCCGCAGCCCCACAGGCGACGACGACATCGGCAACGCACGGCGCCGCGACGGCGATCCTGCGGGCGCAATACAAGAACCTTGCGGCGGACGCCTACCGCGTAGACATTGCGGCGCCCACAGGTTCGGGCAACAGCCTCGGCGGGGTGCGCTACAACGGCGTCACCTACACCTGGCGCAACAACGCCGGCGCCACGGCGGCCGGCATCTGGAAATCGAGCCCGACCGGCTGGCAGGCGGTCCCGCTCTACAACGAGATCAGCTTCACTGCGGGCGGGGCAACGGTGCCCGCAGAAGGCGCTACGCTCACGCAGGGCGGCGTCACCGCCACGGTCAAGCGCGTGGTGGCCACAACCGCGACTTCGGCCTGGGGCACGAATTCCGCCGCGGGCAGGCTCATCATAACGAATCCGGCGGGCGGCAACTTCGCTGCCGGCGCGGCCACGATCGGCGCTGTCAACGTCACACTCTCCGGCGTCCAGACCGCGATCGTGCTCCTGCCCAGCGGCCGTTACGAGTTTGTCATCGACAACTTCGGCGGCGCGGTCAATACCAACCGAATCTACGGTTGTGACGGCGTGAATCGCGGCTTTGAGTTTGACGGCGACATCCTGGTGCCGATCACCACCGGAATGACGACGGACGCGCCAGAGCACGTTCACGCGCACCAGAAGCAGTTATTTTTCTCGTTCGGCGGATCCGTGCAGCACGCGGCGCCGACAACGCCGTATATCTGGTCGGTGGTCCTCGGCGCTTCCGAGATCGGCATGGGCGACACAGTCGAGGGCTTCATGACGCAGCCGGGCAGCACATCGGCGGGTGCCCTGGCCATCTTCACGCGCAACCGGCTGAGTATGCTCTACGGGACCGGCGTCGCCAACTGGCAACTGATCCCGTATCGCGCCGAGCTGGGCGGCTACGCCTATACCATCCAGGACGTCGGTTACACCATGTTTCTCGACGACCAGGGCGTCCGCAGCATCCAAACGTCGCAGAACTTCGGCAACTTCGTCCATGACACGATCAGCGCCAAGCTGAAGAAATGGGTGAACGGCAAGCGGGTCAAGGTCACGGCCTCCTGCGTGTGCCGGGACAAGAGCCAATATCGGCTGTTCTTCTCCGACGGCTACGCGCTCTTTATCACCCTTGGCACGACGAGGGGATCAGCAATCGCACCGACGACCAGCCGCGTCGTCGGCATGACGGTGATCAAGCTCGCGCACGCCGCGATCTGGGCGTGGTCCTCGGAAGAAGCCGACGGCAGCGAGGTCATCTACTTCGGCTCGACCAATGGCGAGGTCTATCAGATGGAGCGCGGGACGTCGTTCGATGGTGACCCTATTGACCACTGGATGTACTTGGCGCGCGACTTCCTGAAATCGCCGCGCCTGATCAAGCGGTTTCACTCGGCAAGCCTGGAGATTTCAGGAATTGGCTACGCGGAGTTTTCATTCAGTTACAGCCTCGGTTATGGCTCGACCGATATTGCGCAGCCGGCCGAGCAGAACATCATTACTTCGTTCTCATCGGGATCGTTCGACCAGGCCGGGCTTACCTGGGACCAGGTGGACCTTGTTTGGGACGGGCAAACCCTGTCGCCGTCCTCGGTGGACATGGGCGGGGAGTCCGACAACGTATCGCTTTCGATCCGCGGAACGTCCGATTATCACGAATCAATTCGAATCTCCGGGGCGCTGATTGACCACGCGCCGCGGCGCTACTTGAGGGGATAGACCATGAAAATGCTAAACCGATTGCTGCTCGCCGTTCTCGTCCTGTTTTGCGTTCCGGCCACGGCGACAGACTATTATGCGGCGAGCGGCGATCCGGTCACCGGGTCTTCACTCAGCTCGGCCGTGCTGCGCGCGGAGTATGCGGCGATCGCGCTCGGCTTCACGAAGCTCGCACCGTACACCGGCGCCGGGAATCGAATCCCGTACAACAATTCGGGCGGGACCGCGCAAACCAATCTGGCCGGCTTCACGTTCAACGGAACGACGCTGACCGCCCCAGCCCTTGCCGTCACGGCCGGCGCGACGATCGGGACCACGCTTGGCGTTACCGGAGCGACCACCCTTTCCGCCGCCCTCACCTACGGCGGCGTAACCCTGTCCAATGCGGTAACCGGCACAGGGAACATGGTGCTGTCGGCAAGCCCCACCTTCACCGGAACGGCCACATTCGCCACGGTATCAGCCACGACGCTGACGGGCACCCTCTCCACCGCCGCGCAGCCGAATGTGACGAGCTTAGGGACGCTGACGAGTTTGACGGCGAGCGGAAACATTACCAACGGAACCATAACGATAGCGTCAGGGCAGATTAATCAGACCGGGACAAATGCTACTGCTGATT
>JAJZPJ010000185.1 GCA_021811225.1 Pseudomonadota bacterium | reverse complement strand
CCGGGAGCGTTCTGACATCCGTGGCGCCCATTTGCCGCAGGCGCTCGATCACCTGTGCGACCAGCACCTCGGGCGCGGAAGCGCCGGCGCTGACGCCGACCTTGTCGCTGCCGGCGATCCAGGCCGGATCTATCTGTTCGGCGCTATCGACCAGATGGGCCCGAACCCCCAGGTGCTGCGCCACTTCGCGCAGGCGGTTGGAATTGGAACTGTTGGTCGAGCCGACCACGATCACCAGGCCGCATTGCGGCGCCAGCAGCTTCACCGCATCCTGGCGGTTCTGCGTGGCGTAGCAGATGTCGTTCTTCTTCGGCCCGGTGATCGCGGGAAAGCGCGCTTTGAGCGCCGTGACGATCGCCGCGGCGTCATCCACCGAGAGCGTGGTCTGGGTCACGTAGGCCAGCCGCCCGGGATCGGCGACGACCAGGCGGGCGACATCGGCGAGGTTCTCGACCACGTGCATGCCGTCCTTGACCTGCCCGGTCGTGCCCTCGACCTCGGGGTGGCCGCGATGCCCGATCATGACGATTTCGCGCCCCGCGTCGCGCATCTTCGCCACTTCGATATGCACCTTGGTCACCAGCGGACAGGTGGCGTCGAAGACCTTGAGGCCGCGGCGCTCGGCCTCCTCGCGCACGGCTTTGGCGACGCCGTGGGCGCTGAAGATCACCGTGCCGCCGGCGGGCACCTCATCCAGTTCCTCGACGAAGACCGCGCCCTTGGCGCGCAGGTCCTCGACCACGTAGCGGTTGTGCACCACTTCGTGGCGCACGTAGATCGGCGCGCCGAAGCGCTGCAAGGCGCGCTCGACGATCTCGATCGCACGCTCGACGCCGGCGCAGAAGCCACGGGGATTGGCGAGCAGGATTTCCATGTTCAGAGGATTCCGATCACTTCTACCTCGAAGCGAATGGTCTTGCCGGCCAAGGGATGGTTGAAGTCGATCAGCGCTGCTTCTTCGTCCAGTTCCCGCACCAGGCCGGTGTAACGGGCGCCGTTGGCGGCGGTGAATTCGAGCAGGTGCATCGCTCCGAGCGGCTCGCCCGAGGCCAGATCCGGCAGTTCGGCGCGGGCCAGACGCCGCAGCAGCTTTGGGTTGTGCTGGCCGAAGGCCTGCTCCGGCTCGAGCAGAAAGTCGCGCCGCTCGCCCGCTCTCAGGCCGGCGAGGCAGCGTTCGAGGGCCGGCGCCAGTTCGCCGTTGCCCATTTGCAGGGTCGCGGGCGTCGAGTCGAAGGTGCTGATGAAGGTCTCGCCCGCGCTGCTGGCGACGCGGTAATTGAGCGTCACCAGGCTGTCCGACCCTACCGTTTGTGCGGGATTGCTGTCCATATTCTCGTCGTGCAATTCTCTGCAATCGCGCATTGTGCCAGAGCGGTAGGTGTTACGCATCGGCTCCGGGCCGTGTCATTGCGCGGCGAAGGCCAAGCAATCGCAGCACCATTGAGTCAATGCCGCCTTGGTTACCGGGTAAACTCCGCGGATAGCTTGAACCGCTTGGGCCCCGACCATGAACGTATTCTTGCCTGACCTCGTTTGGAACTGGACCACGCCCGATGCGCTACGCCGCAACGACGAGGGCAGCCTGCTCGCCATGCTCGCCGCGATCGCAGAAACCGGCTCGGTGGCGCAGGCGGCGCGTGCTTGCGGCTTCTCCTATCGCCACGCCTGGGGGCTGGTGCGCACCTGGGAGGAGCGCCTGGGGCAGCCGCTGGTCGATATGGCGCGCGGTCGCGGTTCCCGCCTGGCGCCCCTCGGGCTGCGCCTGGTGCGGCTGGATGCGCGGCTGAAGAGCCGTTTCGCGGCCCAGCTGGCGGCCGCCGCCGAGGAGGTGAGGCGCGAACTGGAACCCTTCCTGGCCGCCGAACCGGAGCGTTTGACGCTGCATGCCAGCCACGATCCGCTGCTCGCTCGCCTGCCCGAGACGCTGCGCGCCGCCGATGTCGGATTGGTGTTGCACGTATTGGGCAGCAGCGATGCGCTGGCTTCGCTCGCCGCCGGGCGTTGCGACCTCGCCGGTTTCCATTGCCCGTCTGGGCCCTTGGGCGAATCGGTGTGGCAAGTCTACCGGCAGCATCTCGATGCCCGCGTCCATTTGCTGATCCGCTTCGCGCGTCGCTCCCAGGGACTGATGCTGGCTGCCGGCAGCCGGCTGCGGACCTTGCCCGAACTGACCGGGGACGGCGTGCGTTTCGTCAATCGTCAGGCCGGCTCCGGCACGCGCCTGCTGCTCGATCTGCTGCTCGCCGAGAGCGGCATCAATCCGCAGGAGATCCAGGGCTACGAGGTCGAGGAGTTCACCCATGCGGCGGTGGCCGCGACCGTCGCCAGCGGCGCCGCCGACGCCGGTCTCGGCGTCGAGGCCGCGGCGCGCCGCTTCGGTCTCGATTTCATTCCGCTGGTGCGCGAGGACTACTATCTGGCCGTCCGGCGCGATGCCTTGATGCAGCCGGCGGTGCAGACGCTGCAGAAGCTGCTGGCCAGCGCCGACTGGCGTAGCAATCAGGCCGATCTGCCGGGCTACGATCTGCGCGGCGCCGGCCGCACGCTCGAATGCGAGGCGGCCTGGCGGGCGGCGAAGCTGCGGTAGAATCGACACTTTCCCCGTTCGCCGCGGCAGACCCCGATGACACCGATAGTAGATGACGTCCGCATCAAGGAGATCAAGGAACTCGCTCCACCCGCCCATATCCTGCGCGAGTTTCCGGCCACCGAGGCGGCGGCGGCCACCACCTTCTCGGCGCGCCACGGGATACACCGGATTCTGCACGGCGCCGACGGCCGCCTGCTGGTGGTCATCGGCCCCTGCTCGATCCACGACCACGATGCCGCGCTCGAATATGCGCGCCGCCTGCGCGCGGCCTGCGGCCGCTACGAAGCCGATCTGTTGATCCTGATGCGGGTGTATTTCGAGAAGCCGCGCACCACGGTCGGCTGGAAGGGTCTGATCAACGACCCGCATCTCGACGGCAGCTTCCGCATCAACGAGGGCCTGCGCTTGGCGCGCCAGCTGCTGTACGAGATCAACGAACTGGGCCTGCCTTGCGCCACAGAATTCCTCGACGCCATCACGCCGCAATACACCGCCGACCTGATCAGCTGGGGCGCCATCGGCGCCCGCACCACCGAGTCGCAGGTGCACCGCGAATTGGCCTCTGGCCTGTCCTGCCCGGTCGGCTTCAAGAACGGCACCGACGGCAACGTCAAGATCGCCGTCGACGCGATCCGCGCCGCCGCCAGTCCGCACCATTTTCTCTCGGTGACCAAGGCCGGCCATTCGGCCATCGTCTCCACCAACGGCAACGAGGACTGCCACGTCATCCTGCGCGGCGGCAAGACGCCGAACTACGACGCCGCCAGCGTCGAGGCCGCCTGCCGGGAACTGGGGGCGTCCGGGCTCGCGGCGCGGGTGATGATCGACTGCTCGCACGCCAACTGCAGCAAGCAGTACCAGCGCCAGCTGGAGGTGGCGCGCGAGGTCGGCGAGCAGATCGCCGCCGGCGACGACCGCATCTTCGGCGTCATGGTCGAGTCCCACCTCCAGCCCGGGCGGCAGAATCTGCTGCCGGGCAAGCCGCTCGACTACGGGGTCTCGATCACCGACGCCTGCCTGGGCTGGGAGGACAGCCTCACCGTGCTCGATATCCTGGCCGATGCCGTGCGCCGCCGTCGTCTGGCCCTGGCCGCGCAATGAGCGCCGGACGCTATGGGCCGGCCAGCCAGACGTCGATTTCCACCTGCACCCGTTGTTCCGGGCTGGCGAGCCAGATCTGCCCCTCCTGAACGGTGCAGTGCAGCTGCCGGCTGTGCGGCGCCAGTGCCGCCAGCGCCCGGCTCGACGCTTGCGCGACATTGCACACGGAGAGATTGTCGATCCGCTTGAGCTTGGCGGCGCACTGCTGCCACCACAGCTCGGCGGCGCGTCCGCCGTAGGCATAGATGGCCACCCGCCGGGCGCGGCCGCAGGCGCGGCGGATGCTCTTCTCGTCGGGGAGGCCCACGTCCAGCCACAGTTCGATGGCGCCGGTGAGATCCTTCTGCCACAGATCGGGTTCGTCGTCGGCGGACAGGCCGTTGGCGAAGGACAGGGCGGGGCCTGCGTGGCGCGCGAAGGCGAGCAGGCGCACCATCATGCGCTCGTCGGTCTCGGACGGATGGCGGGCGAGGGTGAGGGCGTGGTCGCGGTAGTAGTTGCGGTCGATGTCGGCGATCTGCAGGCCGACTTTGAAGATGGTTGCCTTGATGGCCATAGCGTAAGGGATGTTTCGGAGCCAGGAGTGGGAGATTCTTCGGTATCCTATCATCCTGTCTCCGCGCGACAGCGCCGCGGTGACCTAACTGGCACGGGCATCCGGCTTGAATGGGACTCGGGAATCAATGACGATGGACGGAACGAATGGCAGCCTGATCGAGATGGACGATCTCCATTTCTCCTACGGCGACAGGGATATCTTGAAGGGCGTCAACCTCAGGGTGGCGCGCGGCAGCATCGTCGCCATCCTGGGCGTGAGCGGCTGCGGCAAGTCTACGCTGCTGCACCTGATCGGCGGCCAGTTGCGGCCCGCGCGCGGGCGCATCAAGGTGGCCGGCGAAGTGGTGCATGAACTCGACGACCGCGGTCTCTACCAGTTGCGCAAGAAGATGGGCATGATGTTCCAGGTGGGCGGGCTGTTTTCCGACATGTCGGTCTTCGACAATCTGGCCTTTCCGCTGCGCGAGAATACCGACCTGTCAGAACCGCTGATCCACGATCTGGTGCTGATGAAGCTGCACGCGGTCGGCTTGCGCGGCGCCCACCGGATGATGCCCAACGACCTCTCGGGCGGCATGGCGCGCCGCGTGGCGCTGGCCCGCGCCATCGCGCTCGATCCGCTGCTGATCATGTACGACGAGCCCTTCGCCGGGCTCGACCCGATCTCCCTCAACGTCATCGCCAATCTGATCAGGCGGCTGAACGACGCGCTCGGCGTGACCTCGCTGGTGGTGACCTACGACGTCTCGGAGTCGCTCAAGGTGGTCGACTACGTGGTCTTCATCAACAACGGCGTGATCGTCGCCGAGGGGCCGAGCGCCGACATGAAGACCACGGACAATCCCTTCGTGCGCCAGTTTCTGGACGGAAAAACGGACGGCCCGATCGCCTTTCAGTATCCGCACCGGCCCTTCGAGACCGAGCTGGGACTCCCGGGCAGCGCTGGATAAGCCCGTCAGCCGCGGCCGCGCAATGATCCGCCGCCCTCAGGCTTTTTTCCCCCGCTGCCAGAGCACGTCGCCGCGTCCCGAGGCTTGGTTCAGGTGACGGGCGAGCACGAACAACAGGTCGGAGAG
>JAJZPJ010000184.1 GCA_021811225.1 Pseudomonadota bacterium | reverse complement strand
GTCCGGCGGCCGTGGTGCTCGCCCAGACGGCGTAGCGCGCGGCTGCCGCCAGGGGCTCGGCGTGCGCCGCCTCGTCCGCCGTCCAGGCCATGACGCCGCGCGCGAAATCCAACTCGGAAAGCGCCGTCCCCAGGCGAGCTTCCAGCGCCGAGCGCAGCGCGGCACCGTCGGCCTCGCACACCTCCTCGGGCTTGATCAGGCGCGGGGCCAAGCGCTGGACGAACTTGCGCTTGCACTCGAACAGCACCTCGAGTTCCTCCTGGCGCCGGCGCAGCGCTGCGTTCTCGTCCCCGGCGCAAAACAGCGCGGCGACGAACGCATCGACCAGCGGCGCCAGCGCCAGGAACAGCCCGCTCTCGTCCCCGCGGGACAAGGCTTCCGGGCGGGCGCGGGCTTCCTGCAGACGCGCGGCGAGGGCGGCGTCGCGCGACGCCAGGTGGCGCAGAAATTCCGCGTCCAATCGCACCAGCCCGTCGCGTCGGTACAAATCCGCGCTATCCAATCCGTGAGCGAGCCTTAGCTTGTTGTCCATCGTTTTGCTTCCTGTGGTGTTCCGGGGTGCGGCGCGGAGCCGGTCAATCTACCATAAAGCCGGCCAGACCCCGACCCTACGCGGGACAGGGGCAAGGGGGAGGGGGCGAAATCGGGCTTGAGCCGTCTTGGCGTGCTGTGCTCTACTTCGGTCTTTCTGCAACCGTCAAGGATCGTCGATGAACGCGTCTCCTGCCATGAAAATTTGCGATTCGAGCGCGGACCGGTTCTGCGACGAGCGCGAGATCTACGAAGCCTTGCTGCCCTTCGACGGCGCCCGCGTCTTGGAGCTGGGCTGCGGGCGGGCGGAAAAGACCCGGGCGATCGCGAAGGCCGGGCGGGTCGCGGCGATCACCGCGATCGAGGTGGACCGGATCCAGCACGCCGAGAACCTGCGCGTCACCGATCTGCCCGAGGTGAGCTTCGCGCTGGGCGGCGCCGAGGACATTCCCGCCGCGGACGCGAGCTTCGACATCGTGCTGATGTTCAAATCGCTGCACCACGTGCCGACCGACAAGATGGATCGGGCGCTGACGGAGATCCGCCGGGTGCTGAAGCCGGGCGGCCTGGCGTATCTCTCCGAACCGGTGTTCGCCGGGGATCTCAACGAAATAATCCGCCTCTTCCACGACGAACGGGCGGTGCGCGAGGCGGCCTTCGCCAGCATCGTGCGGGCGGTCTCGTCCGGCTCGTTCGAACTGGCCGCCGAGAAGTTCTTCGACACGCCCAACCGCTTCGACAGCTTCGAGCAATTCGAGGCGCGCGTGCTCAAGGTGACGCACAGCGATTATCGCCTGTCGGCTGAACTGTACGACACCGTGCGGCAGAAATTCATGGCCCACCTCGGCCCGCGAGGGGCCAATTTCCGCCAACCGATCCGGGTCGATCTGCTGCGCCGGCCGATGTGAGCTTACGCTGAGCGCCGCCGCTTCGCGGCGGGCGGTCGGCCCTGGGGGTGCGGTTCGCGTCCGCCCGTGCCCGCCGGCTGGAAGGCCGGCACCAACTGCCGCTTGCCGTTGCCGATCAGGTCGGCGCGGCCCATGCGGCGCAAGGCTTCGCGCAGCAGCGGCCAGTTGTCCGGATCGTGGTAGCGCAAGAAGGCCTTGTGCACACGCCGCTGGCGGCCGGAGCGGACGACGCTCACCTGCTCCGAATCGCGCGTGACCCGGCGCAGCGGATTCTTTTCCGTGTGGTACATCGCGGTGGCCAGCGCCAGCGGCGTGGGCAGGAAGGTCTGCACCTGATCCAGACGGAAGTTGTTCTGCTTCAGCCACAGCGCCAGTTCCAGCATGTCCTCGTCGCTCGTGCCCGGATGGGCGGCGATGAAGTAGGGGATCAGGTACTGCTCCTTGCCCGCCTCCTGAGAGAACTTCTCGAACAGCTGCTTGAACTTGTCGTAGGCGCCGATGCCCGGCTTCATCATCTTGGACAGCGGTCCTGCCGCGATGTGTTCCGGGGCGATCTTGAGATAGCCGCCGACGTGATGGCTGACCAGTTCCTTGACGTATTCGGGCGAGCGCACCGCGAGGTCGTACCTGAGCCCCGAGCTCACCAGCACCCGCTTGATGCCGGGCAGGGCGCGCGCCTTGCGATAGAGCTGGACCAGCGGCGCGTGGTCGGTGCCGAGGTTGTCGCAGATGCCGGGATAGACGCAGGACAGCTTGCGGCAGGCGGACTCGATCTCGCGGCTCTTGCAGGCCAGCCGGTACATGTTGGCGGTCGGCCCGCCGAGGTCGGAGATGACGCCGGTGAAGCCCGGCGTCTTGTCGCGGATCTCGCCGATCTCGTGCAGGATCGAGGCTTCCGAGCGGCTCTGGACGATGCGGCCCTCGTGCTCGGTGATCGAGCAGAAGGTGCAGCCGCCGAAGCAGCCGCGCATGATGTTGACCGAGGTGCGGATCATCTCCCAGGCCGGAATCCTCGCCGCTCCGTAGGCAGGATGCGGCGCCCGGGCGTAGGGCAGGCCATAGACGTGGTCCATCTCGGCGGTCGACAGCGGCAAGGGCGGCGGGTTCAACCAGACCTGGCGCCGGGCAGGCCCGGTGCCGTGGGACTGCACCAGCGCCCGGGCGTTGCCTGGGTTCGATTCGAGGTGAAAGCTGCGCGAGGCGTGGGCGTAGAGCACCGGGTCGGCGGCGACCTGCTCGAAGGAGGGCAGCCTGACCACGGTGTGGGCGCGCTCCTCCCGCCTGACCGAGAGGCGCGCGATCTTCGAATGGAAGCGGACCGCCTGACCAGCGCTGGCCGGCGCCGTGGCGGAGGACGCGCTCAGCGCATAGGGATCGGGGTGGGGATGAACCGCGCCGGGCGTGTCCACCGTCGACGAGTCGGTCTCCTGCCAGGTTTCATCGGGTAGCCAGCCTTCCGGCGTCATGAAGGCGCTGCCGCGCAGGTCCCGGATTGCCTCGATCGGAACGCCGCTCGCGAGACGATGGCAAAGTTCCACCAGGGCGCGCTCGGCATTGCCGAAGAGCAGCAGGTCGGCCTTGGAATCGGGCAGGATCGAGCGGCGCACCTTGTCCGACCAGTAGTCGTAGTGGGCGATGCGGCGCAGGCTGGCCTCGATGCTGCCGATCACCACGGCGCTGCCCGGATGCGCCTCGCGCACCCGTTGCGCATAGACGATCACCGCGCGGTCGGGGCGCTTGTTCGGCTGCGCATCGGGCGTATAGGCGTCGTCGGAGCGGATCTTGCGATCCGAGGTGTAGCGATTGACCATCGAGTCCATGTTGCCGGCGGTGATGCCGAAGAACAGCTTGGGCCGGCCCAGACCCTTGAAGGCGTCGGTCGAATGCCAATCGGGCTGGCTGATGATGCCGACCCGGAAGCCCTGCGCCTCCAGCAGACGGCCGACCAGGGCCATGCCGAAGCTGGGATGGTCGATGTAGGCGTCGCCGGTGACCAGGATGACGTCGCAGGCGTCCCAGCCGAGTTGTTCCATCTCGGCCGCCGACATCGGCAGGAAGGGGGCGATGCCGAAACGCCGTGCCCAGTACTTGCGGTAGGCGGTGAGCGGCTTGGGCGGGACGGATGATAGTTGCATCCGCCCATTGTACCGGCAAGGCCGACCTACATCAGGCGGCCGCCTTCCAGCGGCTGGCGCTGGGCACGTGGCGGGCGAGAAAATCCATCTGGTCGGCGAGGATCTGGCGGTTGCACAGGATCAGGTACTCGGCCTTGTTCGGGACGTAAGGAGCGTAGAGCAGCTCCATGTCGGCCTGCTCCGGGGTGCGTCCGCTCTTGCGCTGGTTGCAATTTCTGCAGGCGGTGACGACGTTCATCCACAGGTCGCGGCCGCCCTGCGACACCGGCACGACGTGGTCGCGCGTCAAGCGCACGGTGGTGAATTCGCCGCCGCAGTAGGCGCAGATATGGCGGTCGCGATGGAACAGTTCGCGGTTGTCCAGGGGCGGCACCTGGAACAGGCTCTTGGTCGCGAGCGCCTTGCCGCGGATCGCGATGATGCTGTTGGCGGTGATGCTGGAGCGTTCGCCGGTCTGGCGATTGATGCCGCCGTGGAAGGTGAAGCTGTGGTTGCCGGCGGCCCACGCGACCAGATCCTTGGCATAGTAAAAGCAGGCGTGCTGCCAATCGACCCAGCGGTGCGGCACGCCGTTCAAGTCGAGCGTCAGGATCAAGGGCGGGGCGGTTCGGTCGGAGTGCATCTGCGACGTGACATCAACCGGTTGACGGTGAGCCGCAAGACTAGCAGAGCGGGATGAATTTTAAAAGATCAGGGCGGCGCGGGCAGTTCGCTGATGTGGAAACCGAAGCGGCCGGTGCGTCGATCCTCGAAGTAGTGACGCAAGCTCAGGCCGATGGTGCGGAAGGCGATTTCCTGCCAGGGAATCTCGTTCTCGGTAAACAGCCCGACCTCCAGGCTCTCGATGCCCGGGGAAAAGTCGAGATCGAGCAGACGGGCGCGGTAGATGGCGTGCACCTGGCTGATATGGGGGACGCTGATCAGAGTGAACATTTCGCCGATCTCGATTCGCGCGCAGGCTTCCTCGATCGTCTCGCGCACCGCGGCCTGGGGCAGGGTCTCGTTGTTTTCCATGAAGCCGGCGGGCAGGGTCCACATGCCCCGGCGCGGCTCGATCGCCCGGCGGCAGAGCAGGACCCGGTCCTGCCATTCGGGCAGGCTGCCCACCACCAGCTTGGGATTCTGGTAGTGGATGGTGCCGCAGCTGGAACAGACGTGACGTTCCAGCGTGTCGCCGAGCGGTACCTTCAGGCTGACCGAGGCGCCGCAGCGGCTGCAATAATTGATCACGGAATCCATGGTTGCGCTCATTCTAACCCACCGCTTGCCGCCCAACGCCTCCGGATGCATTGCAATCATTGGTTTTTCGGTGTTATAAGGGTCAGACAAAAAGTCGGGGAAAAAGCAGTTTGACCACGCGATGAACCTGATCGACTTGACGAAATTCGAGCAGTTGAAGGCCACCGGCGACCTGCCCTCGCCCAAGGGCGCGGCACTGGCCATCATTCGACTGACCCAGCGCGAGGATGTTCCGCTCGCCGAACTGACCCACGCGATCAGGACCGACCCGGCCTTCTCCGGCCGCCTGATCAAGGCTGCCAACGGCGTGAATGGCATCGGCCGGCGCCCGATCGTCTCGATCCAGAATGCGCTCACCGTGCTCGGCGTGCCGGGGGTGAGATCCCTGGCGCTGGGCTTCTCCCTGATTTCGAGCTACCGCGGCGGCAACTGCGAAAACTTCGACTATCAGCGTTTCTGGTCGCACTCCCTGGTCTGCGGCATCGCCCTGCAGGCCCTGACCGTATCCGCCCACGTCAGCCAGCCGGAAGAGA
>JAJZPJ010000183.1 GCA_021811225.1 Pseudomonadota bacterium | reverse complement strand
TGCACCAGAGCGAGGCCTTCGCCGGCATCGACCTCAACACCATCGGGCTGTTGACCGGCATGATGGTGATCGTCGCCATTACCCAGAAAAGCGGCGTGTTCCAGTACGTGGCGGTGGTCGCCGCCAAGGCAGTCAAGGCCGACCCGTGGGGGCTGATGGTGATGCTCTCGGTGGTGACGGCGCTGTTTTCCGCCCTGCTCGACAACGTCACCACCGTGCTCCTGGTCGCCCCGGTGACGCTGCTCATCACCGACGCCCTCAAGCTCAAGCCTTATCCCTACCTGTTCGCCCTGATCTTTGCCTCCAACATCGGCGGCAGCGCCACCCTGATCGGCGACCCGCCCAACATCATGATCGGCTCGGCAACCGGGCTCGGCTTCAACGATTTCTTCTTCAACCTCGCGCCGCTGGCGCTGGCGGTTTTCATCCTGACGCTGATCCCTTTTTACCTGATCTGGGGCAGAAAGCTTTACGCCACGCCGGAAGACCGCGCCCAGGTGATGGCCTTCGACGCGGACCAGGCGATTACCGACCCGCGCCTGCTCAAGCAATCCCTGGCGGTGATCGCGCTGGTCATCCTGGGCTTCATGCTGGCCCACGTCATCGGCCAGGAACCCGCCACCATCGCCATGTTCGGCGCGGCGCTGCTGCTACTGCTGCGGGTCTGGGACCAGAACGGCGAAGACCAGTCCCACCAGGTGCAGCGCGGTTTCGCCGAGGTGGAATGGGTCACGATCTTTTTCTTCGTCGGCCTGTTCGTGGTGGTGGCGGGGGTGGAGAAGGCCGGCGCCCTCAAGCTCCTGGCACAACAACTGCTCGAGCTGACCGGCGGCGATTTCGCCGCCACCGCCCTGGTCATCCTGTGGGTATCGGCGGTAGCCTCGGCGCTGGTGGACAACATCCCCTTCGTCGCCACCCTGATCCCGGTGATCCACAGCATGGCGCCGGCCTTCGGCGCGGAAAACATCAATACCCTGTGGTGGTCGCTGGCGCTGGGCGCCTGCCTGGGCGGCAACGGCAGCTTGGTGGGGGCGAGTGCAAACCTGGTGGTGGCCGGCTTCGCCGAGCGCGCCGGCCAGCCGATCCGCTTCCTGCCGTTCATGCTGATGGCGTTTCCGCTGATGCTGGCAAGCATTGCGGTCAGCAGCGGCTATCTGTGGCTGCGCTATTTGTGAGGCGTGGCATTATGAACCGACGAGGAGACTGAATCATGAGAAAAAAGGCGGCAAGGTATCGTTTCTGGTTATTGGCGTTGGCGGGTTTGCTGATCCATGAGACCGCCCTGGCGGCTTCGGACTGCTGGAAAGCCCCCGCTCCGCAGTGCCGTGACGCCGACCTGAAGTGGGCCGATTTGCGTGATGCCAAGCTTGACGGCGCCGACTTCGAAAGCGCCGATCTGGAACATGCCAACCTCCGGGGCGCTTCCCTCAAGGGGGCGAATTTCAAGGGCGCTCGCATGAGCCATGCCAGCCTGCAGCAGGCCGACCTGCGTGTAGCGAATCTCGATGGCGCCGATCTGGCTTATGCCCATCTCGATGCCGCCAATCTGGAACGCGCCAGCCTCAAGGGCACCCGGCTGGTCAAAGCCGATCTCAAGCTCGCGGACCTTGAGGGTGCCGACCTGGAAGGCGCCAGCCTGAAGAATGCCGATCTGTCCGGCGCCGATCTGGAAAACGCGCAGTTGCAAGCTGCCGACCTGGAAGGCGCGCATCTCGGCATGGCGAATCTCAAGAAGGCCAATCTCGCCGGCGCAAAATTGGAAAATGCCCGGTTCCACGGCGCGTTGATCAAGGGCGCTGTCTGGACCGATGGGCGGACTTGCGGGATCGGCTCGATAGGGCTCTGCAAGTAGCAATAATCCGTGGTGATACCGGCAAAATAAGCACCTGTCTGCAACACGATGAGGCAGGCCGATGAAAGGAATTGTCATGAACGTAGCCGCATGGATGGTGTGGGGGCAGTTCGCCATCGTCTCCGGCGTGATCGTGGTGGCGGGCTACCACCTCTCCCGCTACGGAGACGTGATCGCCGAGAAAACCGGGCTGTCCGGGTCGTGGATCGGGCTGGCGCTGCTCGCCACCGTGACTTCCCTGCCGGAGCTGGTGACGGGAATCAGCTCGGTGGCCGCCGCCCATGAAACGGACATCGCCGTGGGCGACGTGCTCGGCAGTTGTGTGTTCAACCTACTGATCCTCGCCCTGCTCGATGCCGTTTACCGCAAGGGTTCGATCTTTGCCGGGGGAAAGAAAGGCCATCTGCTGATCGCGACTTACGGCATATTGCTCCTGGGCATGAGCGCGGCCGGCCTGCTCCTCGCCCAAGCCGGGCGGATGCCGGCGCTGGCCCACGTCGGCCTGTACGCGCCGGCCTTCCTGCTGGTTTATCTGGCGGCGATGCATGCGGCGTTCCGTTACGAGCGGGAAGATGTGGCGGAATTCGAGGCGGCCGAGGCCGCCCGCTATCCTGGCATCACCCTGCGCCAGGCCGGAACGCGCTACGCCGTGGCCGCCGTCGCCGTGGTGGCGGCGGGATCGATGCTGCCTTTCATCGCCGCCGACCTCGCCGACCTGATGGGGTGGAGCCGCAGCTTTGTCGGCACCCAGTTCGTCGCCGCCGTCACCTCCCTGCCCGAGATCACGGTGACTTTCGCGGCGCTGCGGATGGGCGCCATCGACATGGCCATCGCCAACCTGCTCGGCAGCAACCTGTTCAACATCGCCATCCTCGCCGTGGACGACGCCTTCTACCTGCCCGGCCCGCTGCTGGCCCATGTTTCCCCGGTTCACGCCGTTACCGCCCTGGCCGCCATCGCCATGAGCGCGGTGGTGGTGATCGGCCTGCTTACCCGTCCGCGCGGACGCATCGGCGGTGTCATGAGCTGGCCGGGGCTGGCGCTGGTGGCGATTTATCTGCTTAACAGCTATGCGCTCTACTAATTTCAAGTCGCTTTCAAAGTGACATGAATTTTGTAGGAGGCCCGCCCCGTGTCGATTATGCGAGCATCCGCTGCGCGGCTTGCCTGCTTGACCCGCTTCGCGGCGAGGGCGCCGCTCCCACAGGGCGGCTGTTTTGATTGTGAATTGAAATAAGGGAATATCCATGCAGGACGCTGAACAACAACCGGTCTGGTCGGCTTCAGGCGATGAAGCGCTAACCCGCCTGAACACCACCCGCCGGGGCTTAACCGAAGCCGAAGCGCGGCAGCGGCTGGAACGCCACGGCCCCAACCGGCTGCGGGAAAAGCCGCCGCGCCCGGCCTGGGTGAAGTTCCTCGACCAGTTCAAGGATCTGCTGGTCATCGTGCTGATCGGCGCAGCCGCGCTGGCGGGGGCGATCGGAGACGTCAAGGACGCAGTGGTGATCCTGATCGTGGTGGTATTCAATGCCTGCCTCGGTTTCTACCAGGAGCACCGCGCCGAGGCGACGCTGGCGGCGCTGAAGAAGATGCTGGCGCAGCACGCCCGGATAAGGCGCGGCGGCGAGGTGCTGCAAATCCCCGCCGAAGACCTCGTGCCCGGCGATATCGTGCTGCTCGAAGCGGGCGACCGCGTGCCCGCCGACGCCCGCGTGCTGGCGGCGCACAACGCCGAGGTGGCGGAAGCGGCCCTGACCGGCGAATCCCACGCCGTGGGCAAGCACGCCGAGGCGCTTGCGCCCGGCGAGCACCCGCTGGCCGAGCGTTCCAACATGGTGTTCATGAATACCGTGGTGACCCGCGGCCGGATCGAGGCGCTGGTCGCCGCCACCGGCATGGAAACCGAGATGGGGCGCATCACCGGCCTGCTGGAAACCGCGGAGGAAAACCCCACCCCGCTCCAGGTGCAGCTCGACGGTCTGGGCAAGCGCCTGGCCATCATAGCCGGCGTGGTGGTGACCCTGATTTTCGTGCTCGGCATCCTGCGCGGCGATCCGCTGGTGCAGACCATCATGACCTCCATCGCCCTGGCCGTGGCCGCGATTCCCGAGGGACTGCCGGCGGTGGTGACGGTGACGCTGGCGATCGGCATGCACCGCATGGCGAAAAACCGCGCCATCGTCAAGAAACTGTCGGCGGTGGAAACCCTGGGTTCGACCTCGGTGATCTGCTCAGACAAGACCGGCACCCTGACTCTCAACCAGATGACCGCGCGCCAGTTGTTCTACCGGGGACGGCGTTTTGCCGTGTCGGGCGAGGGCGCCATCACTGCGGAAGACGCCCTGCCCGCGCCGGATTACCAGCCCCTGCTCGTACCCGCCGCCCTGTGCAACGAAAGCCGCATCCGTGCCGGCGAACTGATCGGCGATCCCACCGAGGGCGCGCTGCTGGCGCTGGCCATGAAAGGCGGTGCCGATCCCGACAGCCTTACCGCACGCAGCCCGCGCATCGCCGAAATCCCCTTCGACTCCGCGCACAAGTTCATGGCCACCTTCCACCACGACGGTGAGCGGGTGCGCATGTTTGTGAAGGGCGCGCCCGACGTGCTGCTGGCGCGCGCCGGCAGCTTTCTTGACGCCGGGGGCGAAGCGCCGCTGGACGCCGCCGCCCGCACCGCCTTCGAGGCCGAGAACGCCCGTCTCGCCGGCCAGGCCATGCGCGTGCTGGCAGTGGCCAGCCGCGACATCCCGGCGCACGATTTCGACCCCGCCGGCGACCTGATGGCCTGGGCACAGGAACTCACCCTGGCCGGACTGGTCGGCATCATCGACCCGCCTCGCCCCGAGGCGCGCGACGCGATCCGTTTGTGCAGGCAGGCCGGCATCCAGGTCAAGATGATCACCGGCGACCACAGCATCACCGCCGCCGCCATCGCCCGCGAGCTGGGCCTGGAAGGGGCGGTGCTGACCGGCGCCGAGCTCGACCGGCTCGACGTCGCCGAGCTTTCCCGCCACATCGAGGAAACCGCGGTGTTCGCCCGCGTCGCGCCGGAGCACAAGGTCAAGATCGTCCAGGCGCTGAAGGCGCGCGGCCATGTCGTCGCGATGACCGGCGATGGCGTCAACGACGCCCCGGCGCTGAAGAACGCCGACATCGGCGTGGCGATGGGCATCACCGGCACCGAGGTCACCAAGGAAGCCGCCACCATGGTGCTCACCGACGACAACTTCGCCACCATCGTCGGCGCGGTCAAGGAAGGGCGCACCATCTACGACAACATCGTCAAGTTCGTGCGCTTCCAGCTCTCCACCAACGTCGGCGCCATCCTCACCGTGCTCGGCACGCAACTGCTGGGCCTGCCGACTCCCTTCACCGCGATCCAGATCCTGTGGATCAACATCATCATGGACGGTCCGCCCGCCATGACCCTGGGGCTGGAACCCGCGCGTCCCGGCATCATGAACGAATCGCCGCGCAGCCCCGAGGCGCGCA
>JAJZPJ010000182.1:3446-5365 GCA_021811225.1 Pseudomonadota bacterium | reverse complement strand
GCGCGAGAAGTTCGCCGATGCCTATGCGCTGGTCGAGCCTTTCTTCGATCCGGCCAACAGCTGGAACGGCCAGACCCTGGAGCACCTGGCCTTCCGGGTGCTGCGCGAGCATTACCCCAAGAGTTCCAGCGACGAGATCTACGTGTTCCTCGCGGCGGCCAAACGCTTCCACGCGGAGCGGGCGGCAGCCCCGGGCGCATCACCCTTGCCGCCTCGTGGGCATTGATGCACGTCAATCGAAGCGGGAAACATTGAAGTATCATGGCGTGCCGTCGCTCACGGGCCGCAGAGCCGAAGCGATCGCGCAGTCAGGCTCGCTCAACCGGAATGGGAGTTATCAAGCATGTCGTTGATGATAGGGGTGCCGCGGGAGGTCTTTCCCGGCGAAAAGCGCGTTGCGACCGTACCCGAGGTCGTCGAAAAACTGATCAAGCTGGGTTTCACGGTCGCCGTCGAATCCGGCGCCGGCGATGCGGCGAATTTCAGTGACGAGGTGTACCGCGCTGCCGGCGCCAAGATCATCGCTGGCGCGGCCGAGCTTTGGGCCGCCTCCGACATCGTCTTCAAGGTGCGTGGGCCGAGCGCAGAAGAAGTCGGCCTGATGCGCGAGGGCGGCACGCTGGTTTCCTTCGTCTGGCCGGCGCAGAACCCTGATCTGCTGCAACGGCTCGCGGCGAAGAAGGCCACCGTGCTGGCCATCGACGCGCTGCCGCGCACGCTCTCCCGCGCCCAGAAGATGGACGCGTTGACCTCCCAAGCCGGCGTCGCCGGCTACCGCGCGGTGATCGAGGCCGCCAACGCCTTCGGCCGCTTCTTCAACGGCCAGATCACCGCCGCGGGCAAGGTGCCGCCGGCCAAGGTCTTCATCGCCGGCGCCGGCGTCGCCGGTCTGGCCGCGATCGGTACCGCCGTCGGCTTGGGCGCCATCGTCCGCGCCAACGACACCCGTGCCGAAGTGGCCGACCAGGTCGTGTCGCTGGGCGGCGAATTCGTCAAGGTCGATTACGAGGAAGAAGGCTCCGGCGGCGGCGGTTACGCCAAGGTGATGAGCGAGGGCTTCCAGCAGGCACAGCGCGACATGTACGCCAAGCAGGCCAAGGAGGTGGACATCATCATCACCACCGCGCTGATCCCCGGCCGGCCGGCGCCCAAGCTGATCACCGCCGAGATGGTCGCCTCGATGAAGCCGGGCAGCGTCATCGTCGATATGGCGGCGGAGCAGGGCGGCAACTGCGAGCTGACCGAGCCCGGATCGGCGGTGGTCAAGCACGGCGTCACCATCGTCGGCTACACCGACCTGGTCTCGCGTCTGGCCAAGCAGTCCTCGACGCTGTACGCCACCAACCTGTTCCGTCTGGCCGAGGAATTGTGCAAGACCCGTGACGGCATCATCGACGTCAACATGGAAGACGACGCCATCCGCGGCCTGACCGTCGTCAAGGAAGGCAACGTCACCTGGCCGCCGCCCGCGCCCAAGCCTTCGGCGGCGCCGCCGGCGGCCGCCAAGCCGGTGGCCGCGGCGCCGAAGCCGCATGGCCACGGCAAGGGCGGCGCGCCGGCTTCCGGCACGCGCACTTCGGTGATCTTCGGCGTTGCCGCGCTGCTCTTCTGGTTCATCGGCGCCAATGCCCCGGCCGCCTTCCTGCCGCACTTCACGGTCTTCGTGCTGGCCTGCTTCATCGGCTACATGGTGGTCTGGAACGTCACGCCGGCCCTGCACACGCCCCTGATGAGCGTCACCAATGCGATCTCCAGCATCATCGCCATCGGCGCGCTGGTGCAGATCGCGCCGCCCGGCCAGGTGCGGCCGGACGACTGGATACGCTGGCTGGCGATGGCGGGCATCGCGCTCACCTCGATCAACATGTTCGGCGGCTTCGCCGTGACCCAGCGCATGCTGGCGATGTTCCGCAAATAGG
>JAJZPJ010000182.1:0-3346 GCA_021811225.1 Pseudomonadota bacterium | reverse complement strand
CTCTACGGCATGATCGGCATGGCCATCGCCGTGCTGGCCACGATCCTCGGACCCCGCGTCGCGGCGGCCGGCATCGTCTGGATTCTCGTCGCCATGGTGGTCGGTGCGAGCATCGGCCTCTACGCCGCCCGCATCGTCAAGATGACCCAGATGCCGGAACTGGTGGCGCTGATGCACAGCCTGGTCGGCCTGGCCGCGATGCTGGTCGGCTTCGCCAACTACATCGATCCGGCGGCGGCGGCGGGCTTGTCCGGCGCCGAGCGGACCATCCACGAGCTGGAAATCTACGTCGGCATCCTGATCGGCGCGGTGACCTTCTCCGGCTCGATCGTCGCCTTCGGCAAGCTCTCCGGCAAGATCGGCGGCAAGCCGCTGCTGCTGCCGGCGCGCCACTGGATCAATCTCCTCGGCCTGCTGGTGGTGATCTGGTTCGGCCGCAGCTTCCTGCACGCCGGGTCGGTCGGTGACGGCATGACGGCGCTCGTGGTGATGACCGTGATCGCGCTACTCTTCGGCATCCACATGGTGATGGCCATCGGCGGCGCCGACATGCCGGTGGTGATCTCGATGCTGAACAGCTACTCCGGCTGGGCCGCCGCCGCGACCGGCTTCATGCTCTCCAACGACCTCTTGATCGTCACCGGCGCGCTGGTCGGCTCCTCCGGCGCGATCCTCTCCTACATCATGTGCAACGCGATGAACCGCAACTTCGTCAGCGTCATCGCCGGCGGCTTCGGCACCGGCGGCGGCACGCCCACGCCCAAGGGGGGGGCTGCCGAGCCGGCCGGCGAGGTGGTGGCGATCAGCGCGGCGGACACCGCCGAGCTGCTGCGCGAAGCGAAGAGCGTGATCATCGTGCCGGGCTACGGCATGGCGGTGGCGCAGGCCCAGCACACGGTGTTCGAGATCACCAAGCACCTGCGCGACAAGGGCGTCAATGTCCGCTTCGGCATCCACCCGGTGGCCGGGCGCATGCCCGGGCACATGAACGTGCTGCTGGCCGAGGCCAAGGTGCCCTACGACATCGTGATGGAAATGGACGAGTTGAACGAGGACTTCCCGGATACCGACGTCGCCATGGTGATCGGCGCCAACGACATCGTCAATCCGGCGGCCCAGGAGGATCCGGGCAGCCCGATCGCCGGCATGCCGGTGCTGGAAGTGTGGAGAGCCAAGACCTCGATCGTGATGAAGCGCAGCATGGCCTCGGGCTACGCCGGCGTCGACAATCCGCTGTTCTACAAGGACAACAACCGGATGCTGTTCGGCGACGCCAAGAAGATGCTGGACGAGGTGCTGGTGGCGCTGAAGGCCTGACGCGACGAAGCCGGCGCAGCCCTCCAGGCCGACCGCCCGGTGCCCCATCTGCTGCAGGCTTTTCAGGTCGCGGCCCGGGCCGCAGCCGAAGTCGAGAATCGTAATGGTGCTTCGCCCTCGATATGGCGCAGCATGGCGGCGATGTTCTGGGCCACGTCGTGGTCCTTGGTGCGCTCCCAGAAGCTCTCGGCGTTGCGCCCGTAATGGCCGAGCGTCCGCTGCGAAACCTCGTCTTCAGGCATCCTGCTTGACGCGGCCGCCCAGCAGCGCGGCGATCTGGCGCTTGGGCTTGGCCGGACCCTTGGGCGGCTCGACGCTCGCCTTGGCGGCCAGCTTCGATTCGTAGGGCTTGTTCGGATCGAAATCGAGCTTGGGCAGGTGCGCCACCGGCTGCGGCAGGCGCGGCCGGTCGCCGTGCAGCGATCGGGCGCGCTCGCGGTCGGCTTTTCGGCTGCGCTCCTCGCGGCTCTCGCGGCTGCCGTCGTCCTCCCGGCTGCGGCCGCGGCGCGGTTTCTCGGCGTCGGCGGCCAGGCCGTGGTCGTTGCCGCGCTCGAAGCCGGGCACTTCGATCTGTTCGATCTTGCGCTTGACGATCTTTTCGATGTCCGAGAGGCGCAGCTTCTCCTCCGGACAGACCAGCGAGATGGCGACGCCGCTCTTGCCGGCGCGGCCGGTGCGGCCGATGCGGTGGATGTAGTCCTCGGCGACGTGCGGCAGTTCGTAATTGATCACGTGCGGCAGGTCGTCGATGTCCAGTCCGCGCGCGGCGACGTCGGTGCCGACCAGCACCCGGATGCGCCCGGCCTTGAAGCCCTCCAGCGCCTCGGTGCGCTGCTGCTGGCTCTTGTCGCCGTGGATGGCGTCGGCCTCGATGCCCTGACGCTGCAGGTAGTGGGCGAGCCGGCTGGCGCCGAACTTGGTGCCGACGAACACCAGGACCTGGCGCATGTCCTGGTGGCGCAGCAGATGCACCAGCAGGTGGCGCTTGTCTTCCTGGGCCACCGGATAGACGCGGTGGGTGATGGTCTCGGAGACCGAGTTCCTCACCGCCGCCTCGATCAGCTGCGGCGACTTCAGCATGGTGTCGGCGAGCTTCCGGATCTCCTCGGAGAAGGTGGCCGAAAACAGCAGGCTCTGGCGCTCCTTGGGCAAGAGCGCGAGGATGCGCTTGATGTCCGGAATGAAGCCCATGTCGAGCATGCGGTCGGCTTCGTCCAGCACCAGCATCTCGACCTGGTTGAAGGCCACGGTCTTCTGCTGCACGTGGTCCAACAGGCGTCCGGGGGTGGCCACGATGATCTCGCGGCCCTGGCGCAGTTCCTCGATCTGCGGCCGGATGTCGACGCCGCCGTAGAGGCAGATGGCGCGCAGCGGCAGGAATTGGCTGTAGGTCTTGACGTTCTCATAGACCTGCATCGCCAGTTCGCGCGTCGGCGTCAGGATCAGCGCGCGCACCGGGTGGCGTGCCGGCGACGACGAGGCGCTGGCGTGGCGCGCCAGGCGCTGCAGCATCGGCAGGGTGAAGCCGGCGGTCTTGCCGGTGCCGGTCTGGGCGCCGCCGAGGATGTCCTTGCCCTGGAGGACGACGGGAATGGCCTGGGCCTGGATCGGCGTCGGTTCGGTGTAGCCGGCGGCGGCCACGGCTTGCAGCAGCTCGGGCAGGAGCCCGAGATCTTCGAATTTCATGGATGCTCCTGATTCGGCCTGCCCCTCGCGGGGTACCGGTTCAGGCAGCGAAAGATCTCTGGAAGTAGGCCGGGGAGTCCGGACTTGGTCCGGGTCGGCCGCAACACGCCACCAACCGGCAAGGCGGCGACGCGGGGATTATAGCCGATTCGGCCGGCGGCGGATTCAGCTTTTGCCGGCCGGCTTGGCGGCCGTAATGCCACCGCTCTCTGGAGAGGGCCGGGGGAGCATTTCCGGCGGGGTGGTCGGGATCTTGTTGTCGCGCATGTAGCCGTCCATGTCGCGCCAGCCGGCGAAAATGGAGGACTTCTGGTCCTTCGGATTGAGCGCGTAGCAGTCCTCG
>JAJZPJ010000181.1 GCA_021811225.1 Pseudomonadota bacterium | reverse complement strand
GCGCGGACGAGGCGGTCCTCGCGCACGAAGGTGAGCACGGCGGGGATGACGCTGAAGGAGAGCAGGCGCAGCACCACCGTGCCGAAGGCGATCAGGGCGCCAAAGATTTTCACCGGCACGATGTTCATGAAGATCAGCACGGCGAAGCCCGCCGCCGTGGCGAGCGCCGTAAAGCGCACCGGACGGCTCACCGCTGCCATGGTCTCGCGGATCGCCGCCAGCTTGTCGCCCCGTTCCCGGTAGCGGAAATAGAATTCGTTGAAGATGTGGATGCTGTCCGTGGCGATCGCCATGAGGAAGACGGGTGCCATCGAACTCATGATGTGCACCGGGAAGCCCGCCCCGATCAGCAGGCCCATGCTCCAGATGATCGCCACCATGGACACGCCCATCATGGCCGCGGATAGCGCCAGGTTGCGGAACATGTACTGGATTGCCGCAAACATGATCATGCCGGCGATGGGCGAGAAGATCGCCATCAGCTTGAACATCTCGGCGCCGAAGGTGTCCCGCGCCACCGGGTCGCCGGCGATGTAATAGTGTTCAGGTCCCTTTTCTTTGGCTATGATCGCCCGGATTTTGTCGGCGATCTTCGCGCCGTTGGCGCCTTTCTCCAGCGGCACGTAGATGGCCGTGGTTTTGCCGTCCTGGGAGATGACGCGATTGACGAACAGCGGGTTGCCGAACAGGGCCGCCCGCAGTGCTTCGACGTCGGCGTCGGTCTTGGGGGCGGCCGGCATGAGCGGCCCGACGTTGAGGCTGCCCGCCTCGGCGGTCACGTTGGTGATCGTCGAGAAACTGCTGACGTCGCGCGAGGCCACGCCGTTCAGCCCGAGAATGCCGTCGGTGATACGGGCAATGCGGCCGAGGGTCGCCCGGTTGAGCACTCCCGCATCATTTTCCACGCCGACGACGATGGTGTCCGCGTAGAGTCCGAAAGTTTTGTCCACCTTGTTGTTCCAGACCCTAACGTCCGAGGTCGCCGGCAGCATGTGCTTCGGGTTGGTATCCGTGCGGATCTTCGGAAACTGGGTGAGGAACAGCAGGGTCAGCAGTCCGACCAACAGCAGCACCAGCTTCGGGCGGCGGATGGAAAAATCTACCAGCGAGAATTTGAACATGGGATCCCCTTTGTGCGGCCTAGTGTCGTCAACGGCGGTCGGTAATGCCGCCAGATCTGTTTTTTTTCGTCAAGATTTCCGCCGCGCCGAAACAGGCTTGGCGTGTGCATCCATGCCGGTCGTGGTCAATTCGTCTTCTCCCGATCCAGAGCGATGCGGGCATGAAACACCTCATAGGCGATCGGCTCCTTGTTCTCGTAACCGATGCGCTTTCTACGAGCTTCGTCGACCAGGTGGTAGCGCACCTGCGCTTCCACCGCCACCGCCGTTGGATAACGACTGGAATCGACATCAAAGCGGAAAACTCTCGGCTGCCAACGCGGCAAGCGGGTGTCCCGCAGATCGACGATGAAGGGGCGCCACATGATGCTCCGCCTCAGGGTATGGTGATCTTCGCGCAACACGGCGCCATTGCGATCGACCAGACGGATGGAGGCGCTCAGGTAGCGGTCCGGTGTTCCGGTCGGAAGATAGTGCGCGGCCCCGGTGTTGGTCAGCGTCAGCGTAAAGGAGCGCTGGCCGGGCGATGGTGCCGGTGCCTCGCGCAGTACGGCGTCCAGCCCTTGCTTCACCATTGCCGGGTCATGCCCGCCGCGCCACAGATGGCGGCGCACCATCCGGACCTTGCCGCCCACGACCAGGGGCCGTTCGACCAGCGGCATGTGGCACTGGACGCAGTTGAGCGCCGCATCGCCCGGCCTGAAGATTTCGCTGCCGGCCGTGCCGTTCGCAGCAACGGGTGGGGTGCTCCTGTTAGCGCCGGGGGTGTTACGAATCTCGGCGACGGTGCCGCAGGGCGGAATCCGGTAGAACGTATCCCAGCGTTTTCCGCTCACGACATGGCACTTGAAGCAGATTTCATTGGTATTGGCGATTTTTTCCACCGGATGCGGCGCGCTCTTGCTGGCATAGGGACCGAGGATCTTGCCGTCCCGGAGGTGGCAGGCGGCGCAGGTGACGCCCTCGTGCTGCAGTTCTCGATCGAACGCCGGATTGGGCGCCAGGATCGGGTGCCATTTTCCCTTGTCCTTGAATCCGACGACCTTGTTCTCCTGCTGGCGATCGAGCGGGATATGGCAGTTCTTGCAGATCTGCTGCTGGCCGTCAAACCGCCAATCCTTCTGGAAATAGGGATCGGTCCAGGCCTGGCTGTGGATGCTGGTCGACCACTCCCGGTAAAACGCCGGGTGACAAGCGGCGCAGCCGGTGGCGCTCAAGGACGGGAGCGACGCCGGCGTGACCGCGGTTGAGACCGGTCGTTCAAACGCCTTCGATACCACGAAGATGTCCATCGGACGGATCAGCCGCCAAACCAGGAAGGCGAGCAAGGCGAGCAGGACGACGCCGACAACGACGGTCTTCTTCTTTCGGATATGCATCATCGTATGTTCCACAGTTGATGCTCGAGATCGGCGCGCGCGCCGCGTCCGGGCTTCATCTTTCCACCGGGAAGCCGCTCTTGTTCCACTCGGTCATTCCTCCGCGCGTCACCCGGACGTCCGAAAATCCCTTCCCGGACAGCAGTTGCGCCGCCGCCGCGGAGCGCTTGTCGGTGCGGCAGACGATCGCGATCGGCCGCTTGATATGCACCTCCAGTTCGGCCAGGCGCCGCGGCAATTCCTCCAGGGGAATATTGCGGGCTGCCGCAATATGGCCCAGATCGCCGCTCAGATCCTTCGCCTCCCGGACGTCGAGAACCAGCAGGTCCTCGCCGGCGTCCAGCTTCCTTTTGAGTTCGTGGACGGCGAGCATGGGAGTGCCGCGCAGCCGGCGTATCAGGCGCGGCAGAAAAACGATCATCGCCAGCAGACCGAGCGCCAGCAGGCCCTTCTGGATGCTGCCGGCGCTGCCCGCAGCCGCCTCCCGCCCGGCGTAGCCCAGGTAGGTGAAGGCGATCGCCCCCGGCAGCATGCAGATGTAGGAAGTGACGATGAAGTGGGACAAGCTGACCCGGGTCAGCCCCAGCGCATAGTTCAGCAGGTTGAAGGGGAACAGCGGCACGAGACGGACGAAGGCGATGAAATGCCAGCTCTCCTTCTCCACCCCCTCGATCAACTGCTTGAGGCGGCCGCCGGCCTTGCGCGCGACCCAGCCGGAAGCGAGATAGCGGGCGACCAGGAAGGCCAGCGTCGCCCCCAGCGTGGCGCCGGTCAGGCTGTAGAGCGTGCCCCAGACCGGCCCGAACAGCGCGCCGCCGGCAATGGTCAGCACCGAACCGGGGAGAAACAGGACGGTTGCCGCCGCATAGAGCGCCATGAACATCAGCGGCGCCGCCACGCCGGCATGGTGCATCCAGGCTTGCAGCGCCGCGGCGGAAAACTGCTGGCGATAGAGCGCCGCCAGCGCGATGCCGGCGAGGAGCGCCGCCCCCAGGGTGAAGCGCGTCAGCCTAGCGAGCATCGCTGTTCTCCCATTGCCTGCGGTTGATCGCATAGGCGCCGATCCGGCCGTGAAACGGCATGGCCAGCATGCCCGGCAGCCAAGCGCACCACTTCATGTCCCGATAGTCGCGGATGCCGATGCTCATGCGCTCGTGCCCCGCCCGCGGCTGATCCCGATAGGTGCCGAACAGACGGTCCCACCAGGGCAGATTGAAGCCGAAATTGCTGTTGGTCTCGTCGTCTTCCACCGAGTGATGGACGCGGTGCATGTCCGGGGTCACCACCAGCCAGCGCAGCACCCGGTCGAGGCCTCTCGGCAGCGCGACGTTGCCGTGGTTGAACATCGCGGTGGCGTTCAGCAGCACCTCGAAAATCACCACGGCGAGCGCCGGCGGCCCGAGAAGCAGGATGGTCGCGAACTTGACCAGCATCGAGAGCAGGATTTCGAGCGGATGAAAGCGCGCTCCGGTGGTCACGTCGAAATCCAGATCCGCGTGGTGCACCCGATGCAGCCGCCACAATAGCGGTATCGCATGCACCATGACGTGCTGGAGATAGATGACGAGGTCGAGCAGGATCACCGAAGCGACCAGCGCGACCCAGTAGGGCAGGGGGTAGTGATGCAGCAGCCCCCAGTGGCCGGCTTCGGCGAAGACCGCCATGCCGACGCCGGCGGCGGGAAATGCCAGGCGCAGGACGAAGCTGTTCAGGAACACGATGCCGAGGTTGTTGGTCCAGCGTATCGTCTTGGAGACGGACAGGCGCCGTTTCGGCGCGACCCACTCCCACAGGGCCATGAGCCCGAAGATGCCGAAAAAGCAGCCGAGGCGGATGGCCGCTTCGTATTTCGCTATTGACTGGCTGATGTCCATGCGAGGATCCGCTTCTCCGAACGGGGTGATGAAATTGGGGCAAACTGGAAACCGTCATTTGCCACGCAAGCAATATTGATCTAATATTCGTACAACTGTTGGAATAGTAGAGGTTACCCGGAAAATGTCAACACCAAACATCAAGCATCGGCTCTTTGAACAATTCGCCCGCGTCGGCAAAGCCCTCGGCAGCCCGGTCAGGTTGGAACTGCTCGAATGCCTGGGGCAAGGCCAGCGCAGCGTCGAAGCGCTGGCCGAGAAATGCGGCCTGCCGGTCTCGAATGCCTCGCATCACCTGCAGCAACTGCGCCATGCCGGACTGGTGAGCGCCGAGAAGGAAGGGCTCTACGTCCATTACCGCTTGGCCGGAGACGAGGTGGTCGGCCTCCTGAACGCCTTGCGCAGCGTGGCCGAACAGAACATCGCGGAGGTGGAACGGCTGGTCAAAACCTACCTGACCGTCAAGGATTCTCTGGAGCCGGTCCCCGCCGGAGAACTGCTGGACCGGGCGCGCAAGGGGCTGGTCACGGTGCTCGACGTGCGTCCAGCCGACGAGTATGCGGCCGGCCATATCGCCGGGGCCGTGAACGTGCCCCTGGCCGAACTGGAGAAGTATCTCCGCAAGCTCAAGCCGAAAAAGGAGGTCGTCGCCTACTGCCGCGGCCCGCACTGCGTCCTCTCCTACGACGCCGTCGCCAAGCTGCGCGATCGCGGCATCAAGGCCCGGCGCCTGGAAGAGGGCTATCCGGAATGGAAGGCCGCGGGCCTGCCGGTAGAAGCTTGAACCGCTCCCGGGAACCGATATGCACGCCACCCTGCCGCTGCTCAAGCGCACCGATTTTCCCCGCCTGCGGAGAGGACGCCTGGAAACGCTCCAGCTCAATCTGGGCTACCGCTGCAACCAGTCCTGCCTGCATTGCCACGTCGCCGCCGGTCCCGACAGGAGCGAACAGATGTCGGAAGAAACGGTGGCCGCCGTGCTCGCCGTGCTCG
>JAJZPJ010000180.1 GCA_021811225.1 Pseudomonadota bacterium | reverse complement strand
CCAGGTAGGCCACCACGTCGCCGCGCTCGCCTTCGGTCAGCAGCTTGTCAGCCCGGCGCTGGTACTCGGATGTTTCGGCGATTGTCTGCATCATCTAATCCAATGGATTACATAATAGCGCATCGCGGGCGGATGCGGCAGGGGAAAACTTGCGCGGCCAAAACCGGCAAACGCTCGCACCCGGGACAGAAAATTGACCAGCGAATGCCACGTCCTGCGACAAACTGTCCCGGCGTGGCCCGGCACTTGCCCGGCCATTTCTCCATGACAAACACCTAGCCTGGACAGGGTTTCTCGCTTAACCATACGGGTTTTCGCGGTGCTGTCCCGGTTGTCCCCGGCTGTCCCGGCACAAAATGCAGAGGTAGGGGTGAAAACAGCCCTAAATTCTCGCTTGTCCCGGCGCCTATTACTGTAGATGACATATAAATATACATACACATAAGAGGTTATGCCAGCGGCGCAGGATCATCATGCCGCCTTTCCATGGATTGGAACGACCTTGCCGGCGTCTCCCGCCTCACATGCCGACAGCACGGCCGCCCAAGACTCAAGGGCTGCGCGCCGCTCATCAAAGTAGTCATGCACGTCATAGACAGCCGTCAGTCCCTGGAGCTTGTGATTCAGGCATAGCTCGGCAATGTGCGGTTCAACTCCCAGGGCGGCCAGATGCGTGCGGCAGGTGCGGCGCAAGTCATGCACGGTGAAGGGGGCCAGGTCGCTTTGCAGCCGATACAGCGCTGCATTTATCGTGGCGTCTCCCATGTAGCCGGTGTTTTTGCCCGGCGCCATGCGTATGACCGGGAAAACGTAGTCATTCCAGGCCGTGAGCTTCAGGGCTTCCAGCTCCATGATGGCCGACAGCGCCAATGGAATGCGCATCGGCGCATCGGTCTTGGTACGCTCGGCAGGTAGCCGCCACACCGCCTTTGCCAGGTCGAACTCGTCCCACCGGGCTTGTATCAGTTCCGTCTTTCGCGCACCCAGCAACAGCAGCAACTTGACGGCGGCGCGCACATAAGGCGGAAAATTCGGCGTGCTGTTCATGGCGGCAAAGAGTCGCACCAGCTCGTCGCGGGACAGTACGCGGGATCGCGGGCCAAGCTTGCCGCCGATGTCCCCCCAGCCAAAGGGCGCGGCCGGATTAGCGGTAATCAGGTGCCGCTTCATGGCGTAGTCGAATAGCCGCTTCTGGTGCTGCAGGACCTTGGCCGCCGTGGCGAACACGCCACGGCTCGCCAGCGGCTTCAGCACGGCATCGATATGAGCGGGCCGGACATCCGCCACCTTGACGCCCCCAAGCGTCGGCAGGATATGCAGATCGAAAAGGCTCTTGACGGCCGGCGCGTCCTTCCACTGACCTGCGATGTTGCGGGCGTAGAATTCCTGGAACAGGTGGGCCACGATCAGATCGACCGGGCCACCCTTGGCTGATTGCTTCTCGGCTTGCTTGACGGCCGCCACGTCGACCGTTTTTCTAAAAGTCTCAGTAGCCACGCGTCTAGCTACGTGAAAAGTATGCGCTTGTCTGCAACGCTGCGCAACGTCATGACAAGAAAAAAGCCCGTAAACACGGGCTTTTTGTGGGGTTCGTGCGACGTTGCGCAACGTCCTGGAATGACATTATAGGTTCTTCGCCAGCACCTTCGAGCGTCGCTGATAATTGTAGAGTTCGCGCTTGGCTTTGGGCAGTTCCTCGACGCCGGTCTCGACGAAGCCGCGCTCGATGAACCAGTGCGCGGTGCGCGTGGTCAGCACGAACAGCCGCTTCAGCTTCTGCTTCTTGGCTCGGGCCGCGATGTGCTTCATCAACTGGTCGCCGTAGCCGCTGCGCCGGTATTCGGGCATCACGGCGAGGCAGGCCATCTCGGCCGCCATCTCGCGGCCGAAGGGATAGATCGCGGCGCAGCCGATGATCACGCCGTCGTGATCGAGCACCGAGAAGCGCCCGATCTCCATCTCGATGCGCTCGCGGCCGCGCTTGACCAGGGTGCCGTCGGCTTCGAGCGGGGCGATCAGGGCGAGCACCGAGCCGACGTCGTCGATCGTGGCTTCGCGCAGCCGCGCCAGCGGCGCCCGGGTCATCACCGTGCCGACGCCGGCGCGGGTGAAGAACTCCATCAGCATCGCGCCGTCGGCGCGGCTGTCGATGAAATGCACGCGCAAAACGCCGGCGCGGCAGGCGGACAGCGCGACGGGCAGCACCCGCGCCAGCTCGGGCGCCTGCTTGACCCGGCGGGAGAGCAGGCGCCCCGCCTCGTCCGCGGTGATCGCCTCGAGCAGATCCCCTCTCTTGTCGACCACGCCCTTCGCGGCGCAGAGGAAGATCAGCTTGTCCGCCTGGAGCGAGACGGCGACCGCCTCGGCCACCTCCTCCCAGGCGAGATTGAAGATCTCGCCGGTGGGCGAGACCCCGAGCGGAGTGATCAGCACCACGTTCTGCTGATCGAGATCGGCGCGGATCTCCGCGCTGATGATCTTGCGCACGGCGCCGGTGTATTGGTAATCGATGCCGTCGACGACGCCGACCGGCTTGGCGGTGATGAAGTTGCCGCCGGTGACGCGCATCCAGGCGCCGGCCATCGGCGTGTTGGGCAGCCCCTGGGAGAGCAGCGCCTCGATTTCGATCCGGGTCACGCCCATCGCGCTCTTGACGCACTCCAGCGCCGCGGCGTCGGTCACCCGCACGCCCTTGTGGAAGCGCGGCTTCAGACCGCGCCTGGCCATTTCCGCATCGATCTGCGGCCGCGCGCCATGCACCAGCACCAGGCGGATACCCAGGCTCTCCAGCAGGTTGAGATCCTGCGCCAGCGATTGGGCGATGTCGGGGCCGCCGCCTAACACCTCGCCGCCGAAGGCGATGACGAAGGTGCGGCCGCGGAAGGCGTGGATGTAGGGCGCGGCCTGGCGCACCCAAGCCACCAGACCGGCGCCGCCATCGGCGATGTCCTCCTGTGCCGCCATGCCGCTCTCCTTTGCGCTGCCCTTGATCGTCGGCCGAATGGTATCAGCCCTAAAGCGCCGCCTCCAGCGCGGCGCACAGCGTCTTCAGGATCTTGATCCGGGCGTGGTTCTTGTCGTTGGCCTCGACCAGGGTCCAGGGCGCGAGCTCGGTGCTGGTGCGATCGACCATGTGGCACACCGCCGCCTCGTAGAGCGGCCACTTGTCGCGGTTGCGCCAGTCCTCCTCGGTGATCTTGAAGCGCTTGAAGCGGGTGTCCTCGCGTTCCTTGAAGCGGCGCAGCTGCTCTTCGGGTGAAATCGCCAGCCAGAACTTGACCACCACGGCGCCCGCCGCCGTGAGCTGTTCCTCGAAATCGTTGATCTCGGCGTAGGCGCGCATCCAGTCGGGCTCCGAGCAATAGCCCTCGACCCGCTCGACCAGCACCCGGCCGTACCAGGAGCGGTCGAAGATGGCGATCCGCCCCAGTCGCGGCAGGTGCCGCCAGAAGCGCCAGAGATAGGGCTGGGCGCGCTCCTCCTCGCTCGGCGCCGCGACCGGCACGATCTGGTAGCGGCGCGCGTCGAGCGCCCCGGTGATGCGGCGGATGGCGCCGCCCTTGCCGGCGGCGTCGTTGCCCTCGAACACCACGATCAGCGAACGCGCGCCGAACTTCGGGTGGCGGGTCAGCAGGTTCAGCCGGCCCTGCCAGGTCTCCAGTTCCTTCGCGTAGCGGGCCTTGCCGATCCGCTTGGTGAGGTCGAGCCGGTTCAGGAGGTTGCTGCTGTCGATCGGCTGGACGATCGGCGCCGCGGTGATGCGGCGCGTGGTGTCGCCCTCCCAGGCCAGGCGCTTCCTGACCGATTCGAGCAGGATGGTGCCGACGGTGACCGAGCGGTAGCGTTCGTCGGAGCCGTCGACCACGGTCCAGGGCGCATGACCCTGGCTGGTCTGGCGCAGCGTGTGCTGGCTCGCCTCGATGTGGGCGTCGTAGTTCTTGTAGGCGCGCCAGTCGTCCGCGGTGATGCGCCAGCGCGTCTTGGGGTCTCGCTCCAGGGACTTCAAGCGCTTCTTCTGCGCGTCCTTGGAGAGATGGAACCAGAACTTGAAGATCAATGCCCCCTCGTCGGCGAGCATCTTCTCGAAGCGGTTGATCTCGGCCAGATGCCAATCGAGTTCGTCGCGCTCGATCTTGCCCAGCGCGTGCCGGGTGATCGGATCGGCGTACCAGTTGCCGAACAGGATGCCGATCTTGCCCTTGGGCGGCAGCGCGCGCCAGAAGCGCCACATCGGCGGCCGCTCGCGTTCCTCGTCGGTGAGCCCGCCGAAGGCGCGGGTCTCGATGAAGCGCGGGTCCATCCACTCGTTGAGCAGATTCACCGTCTCGCCCTTGCCGGCGCCTTCGATGCCATTGATCAGGATGATGACCGGGAAGCGGCCGCTCTGCTTGAGGTCGTACTGCACGTCGAGCAGGTCGGCGCGCAGCGTCGGCACGATCTTCGCGTAGCGCTTCTTGTCGATGCTGTGGCCCAGTTCCGCGGATTCGAACATCAACTCTCCCTAATCCGGCCGGAGCCGGAAGCAAACAGGTATGTCTCTTTGAGCGGAAAAGCGGGAGGGTACGAACAAGGGGAGACCCTCCCCTTGTAAATCCCCCGGGAACCAGCGCGCCGAGCGAATTTGCTCGGTGTATATGAAAAATCGGTTCATAAATCTCCCCACAAAGCCATGAGCGCGGCGATCGCGGCGAGGCCGGCGGTTTCGGTCCGCAGCACGCGCGGGCCGAGCGACACCGGCTGGAAACCGGCCGCGCGCGCCGCCGCCTCCTCGTCCGGATCGAAGCCGCCTTCGGGTCCGACCAGCAGCGTCACCGCGCCGGCCGGCCGCGGCAGCGCCGACAGGCGGGTCCCGGCGCCGGGCGAGAGCAGCAGCCGGGTTTCCCTCCCCGGCCGCGCCAGATAATGCGGCAGATCGACGACATCCTCGAGCCCCGGCAGGCGGTTGCGCCCGCACTGCTCGCAGGCGGCGACCAGCACCTGCTGCCAGTGGCGCAGGCGCTTGCCGGCGCGCTCGCCGGACAGGCGCAGCACGCTGCGCTTGGCCTGCACCGGCACGATCGCGCAAGCGCCCAGCTCGACCGCCTTTTGCACCACCCAGTCCATCTTGTCGGCGACGGCCAGCGCCTGGGCCAGGGTCAGCGCCAGCGGCGCCTCGCGCTCGACCTCGCGCCATTCGCCCAGCGTCACCCGCAGTCCCCGCCCGGACTCGACCAGGCGGCCGGGCCATTCGCCGCCCTCGCCGTCGAACAGCACCAGCTCGTCGCCCGGCCGCAGCCGCAGCACGCGCAGCGCGTGCTGCTCCGCCTGCGGCGGCAGGGCGACGGTGGCGCCCGCGGCAAACGGCCCCGGGCAGTGGAAGCGCGGCATCATCGGGGCATTATA
>JAJZPJ010000179.1 GCA_021811225.1 Pseudomonadota bacterium | reverse complement strand
ACTGGGTCTATAAGCGCGCAGCGGCAAACGGCGTGCCGGCCCATCACTTTCTGCTGCTGCAGGCCCTCTTCTTCGCGCCGGGTATTTTCCTCTACCCTGGGCACGCCCGTCGCGTGGGGCATGAGTGAGTCATCGAAGAATCGATGGAAGCAAGGTGACCAATGTAGGCCGTCGGGCTGAAGCCCGACCCATCACGGCATGACTAACCACTGCCGGCGCCGACGTCAATCCTCTGCCGCCATCACCGCCACCGCTTCGGCATAGATATCCTCAATGCCCGCCTCCGAAAGGTCGAGCAGGCGCAGGCAGGCGGCGCCGAGTTTCGGCCACTCGCTGGTGTGGCTCAAGCCCGAATACCGTTGCACCAGATGCTCGGCCAACTGGGCGATGGCGATCAGGTGGGGGCTGCTCAACAGCGGGGAGGTGGCGGGTATCCCGATTACGGCGACATCGTGATGATGGCGGATGGCGAGGCATGTCTCGTCCGGCAGCCACCAGCTCTGCGCCAGCAGGCAACCCACCATCGCATGGTTGGTGGGCAGGTGCGCATCCTCCACGGCGGTGAAGCTGCGCTGGTCGTCCGCATTGGCCTCGCTCAGAACGCCGGCGTAGCCGGGAAAGCGTTTCAGCAGTATGGGTATGCCGCAGTCGCGGAAAAGGCCGAAGGTGTAGGCGTCGTCGGGCCGCAGCTTTCCATTGGCGAGGTGCAGGGCGAGCCAGCCGGAGAGTCTGGCGATGCGGGCCGAGGCGTCCCAGAAGCGTTCCAGGTGCGGCGCGTCGGGCAGGACCTTGCGCAGGATGATGCCGGCGATCGCCCGGCTGGCGACGTCTAGCCCCAGCACCATCAGCGCTTCGCTGACCGAGCGCACCCGGCTGCGGAAACCGAAGAAAGGGGAATTGGTCGTCTTGATCAGGCTGGCCGAGAGGCTGACGTCGGCGCAAATGATGGCGGACAGGCGCTTGAAGTCGGGCTCGTCCTTGTGCATCTCGCCGGCGATGCGGTCGAGGATGGCAGGGCGCGGCGGAATGCCGACGTCCCGCAGCGAGTTCTCCAGCAGGGTGTCGACCGGAGAGCTTGGGGCGCCGATCATCAGCTCGCCCTCCTTCGTCTGAGCCAATCGAGCAGCGCCTCTTCAGGCATGGGGCGGGCGTGGATGTAACCCTGAATCGCCTCTACGCCGGCTTCGCGCAGCGCCTCGAGCTGCCCCGTTTCCTCGACGCCTTCGGCGACGACGGTCATGCCCAGCTCCCGGCCGAGCTGGGCCATCGCCTTGACCACGGCGAACGCGCGGCGGTCTTCGGGCAGCACCACGACAAAAGCGCGGTCGAGCTTGAGCTTGGTCGCGGGAATGTCTTTCAGGTTGGACAGGGACGAATAACCGGTGCCGAAATCATCGATGGACAGACTGACGCCGGCCGTCCGGGCCGCGAACAGGTTGGCCTGCACGGTCTCGGACATGTCCATGAACAGGGATTCGGTGAGTTCGAGTTCGATCCGCTCCGGGCTCACGCTGGCGCACAGCAGCGCAGCGTGCAGCGCCTGCGAAAATTTCGCGGAGGCAAGTTGCGCGCGGGAGACATTGATCGCCACCTTGGTATGCGGTGCTGACTCGGCCAATTGGCGCGCAAACAGCGCGCCTTGCATCAGGCTCCATTCGCCGAGGCGGATGATCAGACCGGTCTTTTCGGCGACGGGGATGAACTTGCCCGGCGGGATGCTCTCGCCGTCGGCCGTGCAGCGCATCAGGGCTTCGACGGCTTCGATGCGACCGTCGAAGCCGACTATGGGCTGATAGTGCAGGGTGAGGCCGCCGTTTTCCAATGCCGAGTGCAGCTTGCTCTCGATCGTGAGCTCTTCGCGCGCCAGCATGATGCCGAGTCGCCCCGGAATCAGCTCGCTGCCGGAGGTCACGATGCGCGCGCCGCCGTCGTGCTTGGCGGTGCTCATGGCGCGGTCGGCGCGCTCAAGAAAGGCGAACGGATCTTCGCCCACTTCGAACAGGGCGATGCCGATGCTGGCGGACGGATGGAGGAACAGTCCGCCGAAGTGCAATGGATCTTCGATGGCCTGCAGCAGGTCGCGGGCGAGTTGCTTGGCTTGGGTCAGATCGCAATCGGGCGCGAGACAGACGAATTCGTCGCCGCCCATGCGGCACAGCTCCGCGCGCCCGGCGGACTTCTCGCGCAGGCGCTGGGCGATTTGCGCAATCATCGTGTCGCCGCCTGTGTGGCCGAACGATTCATTGACCAGCTTGAAACGATCGAGATCGATCCACAAGGAAGCCAATGGCCGACCTTGGCTGGCGGCCTGGGAGGCCAGCCGCGGTATCAGTTCAAGGCAGGCGCCACGATCGAGAAACCCCGTGCTTGGATCGATTCCCTTGGCTTGCATGTGATGTCGTAACGTCAGTTTTATTCTCGGCGAATGATCGATTCGGCATCTACACGGCAGCAAGCTGTTACCTGTGCGTCAAGCAAGGCCGGGCCGCCGCATCACGGCGAACGCTAACGCTAACGGCAATCCACGGAAAGACTTTAGGGGATGGCCTCGGTGGGCCGGCAGTTGCTGGCTGCGCGCCGATCGCTGCGGCCGGGCTCGAGGCCGCTGCCGACTGCTGCGCCAGGAGCCGGGGATGTTTGAAAGCAGCGCGGCCGAGGTCGTTCGCGACGCTGATATTCAGGCGGTGATGTTGATGACGCTGCCCGTCAACTGGCCCTGCGCGTTGGTCACCGGCCGAGATTGCTGGGTCTGCTGCGCCTGTTGGGTCTGTTGAGCCTGCTGGGCTTGCTGCGCCTGCCGGGCCTGTTGCGCTTGCTGAGCCTGCTTGGCATTGGCGGCATCATCGGCCGCCTTGGTCGCATCGGCCTGCTGATTCTGCTGGGTCTGGCGGGACTGCTGCAACAGTTGCGCCGCGCTGCTGGTGGAATTGATTGCGCTGGTAGCCATGATTGCTTCCTCCGGACGGTCTTCCTCGAAAAATCATAAACCCAATACCGAGGGACGACAAGAAGACAATCTGACGCTGATCTGATTCTTGATCCGGTGGCGCCAGCGCACTGGGGAGGCGTCCCGCTGCCGCCGCAGGCTTCTGTGAGAAAATGCGGCTCCTGCCGCCGCCGTGACCGCCGATTCTTCTGCCCATGCTCTCCAAGCTCAATCCGCCGCAGCGGGAAGCGGTCAAGTATCTCGACGGCCCGCTGCTGGTGCTGGCCGGCGCCGGTTCGGGCAAGACCCGGGTGATCACCCACAAGATCGCCTACCTGGTCGAGGAGTGCGGCGTCTCGCCCGCGCACATCGCCGCCATCACCTTCACCAACAAGGCCGCGCGCGAGATGCAGGAGCGCATCGGCAAGCTCTTGCCGGGCCGGGGGCTCAAGGGGCTGACGGTCAGCACCTTCCACGCCCTGGGCGCGCGCATCCTGCGCCAGGAGGCCAAGCTCGTCGGTCTCAAGCCCGGCTTCTCGATCCTCGACGCCGGCGACAGCGCCGCGCTCGTCGCCGAGCTCACGCGCAACGCCGACAAGGCGCAGGTCCGCGCCCTGCAGACGCGCATCTCGAACTGGAAGAACGCCCTGGTCGATCCGGCGCGCGCCCGGGACGAAGCGGCCGATGCGCTGGAGCTCGCCGCGGCGCGGCTCTACGGCGAGTACGAGAAGATGCTCTGCGCCTACCAGGCGGTGGATTTCGACGACCTGATCCGCCGGCCGGCGCTGCTCTTCGATGCCGAGCCCGAGGCGCTGGCGCGCTGGGCCGGCCGTCTGCACACCCTGATGGTCGACGAGTACCAGGACACCAACCGCTGCCAGTACCGCTTGCTGACATTGCTGGCCGGCACGCGCGCGGCGCTCACCGCGGTCGGCGACGACGACCAGTCGATCTACGCCTGGCGCGGCGCCGACGTCGACAACCTGAGCCAGTTGGCGCGCGACTACCCGCAGCTCAGGGTCATCAAGCTCGAACAGAACTACCGCTCGACCACCAGCATCCTCAAGGCCGCCAACAGCCTGATCGGCCACAACCCCAAGCTGTTCGAGAAGCGCCTGTGGTCGGAGCGCGGCCACGGCGACGCGGTCGCCGCCACCGCCTGTCGCGACGGCGAGCACGAGGCCGAGCTGGTGGTGATGAAGCTGATGGCGCACAAGTTCGAGCACCGCGGCGCGCACCGCGACTACGCCATCCTCTACCGCGGCAACCACCAGGCGCGCGTCTTCGAGCAGCAGTTGCGCAACCACAAGATCCCCTACCTGCTCTCCGGCGGCCAGTCCTACTTCGACCGCGCCGAGATCAAGGACCTCACCGCCTACCTGCGCCTGATCAGCAACGGCGACGACGACCCCGCCTTCATCCGCGCGCTCACCTGCCCGAAGCGCGGCATCGGCGCCGCCACCCTGGAGGCGCTCGGCCGCTACGCCGGCGGCCGTCAGGTGAGCCTGTTCGAGGCGGCCTTCGAGGCCGGCGCCGACAGCCACGTCCCGGCCAAGCAGCTCGCGGGCATCCGCGAGTTCGGCGAGTTCATCAACCGGATGGCCTCGCGCGCCGGGCGGGAGCCGGCCGGCGAAGTGCTGGAGGATCTGGTCCGCGCCATCGACTACGAGCGCCATCTGTTCGAGGCCTTCGAGCCGCGCGAGGCCGAGAGCAAGTGGGCGAACGTGCGCGACTTCGTCGATTGGCTTTCCAGGAAGGGCGTCGAGGAGGACAAGAACCTGCTGGCGCTGACCCAGAGCGTGGCGCTGATCACCATGCTCGACAAGCAGGAGCAGGACAGCGACGCGGTGCAGCTCGCCACCCTGCACGCCGCCAAGGGCCTGGAGTTCAGGCACGTGTTCCTGGTCGGCGTCGAGGAGGGCATCCTGCCGCACCAGAGCGCCGTCGATGCCGGCAACATCGAGGAGGAGCGGCGCCTGATGTACGTCGGCATCACCCGCGCCCAGCACAGCCTGCACCTGTCCTGGTGCGCGCGGCGCAAGCTGGGACGCGAGTGGCGCAACTGCGAGCCCTCGCGCTTCATCGCGGAGATGGGCGACGATCTGAAGATCGCCGGGGGCAAGGAGGACGCCCCGCCGGACAAGGCCGCGGGCCGCGCCCGCTTCGCCCAGTTCAAGGCGCTGCTGGGGGGTGCGTAACGCGCGTGGGTGCCGCCGCTCTTCGGTGCCGGCAGGCAGCTCCGGCATGGACGGGGGCGGGCAAAAGCGCTATGATGGCGCCCCTCGCGCCCGTAGCTCAGCTGGATAGAGTGCTACCCTCCGAAGGTAGAAGTCGCACGTTCGAATCGTGTCGGGCGCACCAATCTGGTATGAAACTGGGCACTTGATTATTCGGGGTGCCCAGTTTCTGCAGGGTCTGCGCCAGCGCTTCATCGCGGCCCTTGAAGGTGGCGGTTCCATCCTTC
>JAJZPJ010000178.1 GCA_021811225.1 Pseudomonadota bacterium | reverse complement strand
GCTGCAGCCGCGGCAGGTCTAGCCAGCCGCGCCGGTCCGTGGGCAAGTCCAGGCGCACCGGGGTCTGGCCGCCCCCCGGCAGGTCGCATTCGACCGGGGGCTGCCCCGGCAGTTGCAGGCGGATCGCTGGACGCGTCCCGGCGTCAGGATGGGCGAGCAGCAGATGGAAGCTCGCCGGCTCGCCCGCGAACACCGGCTCGGCCCGTCCGGGCGAGATGCTGATCCGCACCAGATTGCGGAAACTGTGGAAGATCGCCACGACGCCCAATCCCGCGGCCAGGAAGACCAGCGCGTAGCCGAGGCTGAGGTTGTAGTTGATGGCGCCGATCAGCATCACCAGCAGCAGGCCGGCGTAGGCCAGCCCGAAGCGCGTCGGCAGCACATACACCCGGCGCTGGCCGAGCACGATCGGCGCGGCTTCCGGGCTCTTGCCGCGCAGCGCCCAGTCGAGGAAGCGGCTGCGCAGGACGGCGACCGGCTTCAAGGCAGGGGAACGGCCTCGATCAGGGCGGCGGCGATCGTGCCGGCGCCAGTCGGGGTCTGACCGGTCGGACGCAGACGGTGTCCCGCCACCGCGGGCAGCACCGCCTGGATGTCCTCGGGCAGCGCGTGATCTCGGCCGGCGAGCCAGGCCCAGGCGCGCGCCGCCGCCAACAGCGCCAGCGCCGCCCGGGGCGACAGCCCGAACGGGTAGTCGGGCGAGTTGCGGGTGTGCGCGACCAGCGCCTGGAGGTAATCGATCAGCGCCGCGCCGACATGGACGCGCGCCGCGGCCTGCTGCAGCGCCGGCAGCTGTTCGGGATCGAGCGCCGGCGCCAGTTTGGCGATCAGCTCGCGCCGGTCGGCGCCGGCGAGCAGTTCCCGCTCGGCCGCCCGGTCGGGATAGCCCAGTTCTATCCGCATCAGGAAGCGGTCGAGCTGCGACTCGGGCAGGGCAAAGGTGCCGATCTGGTGCGAGGGATTCTGCGTGGCGATGACGAAGAAGGGCGCGGGCAGCGGCCGGGTCATGCCCTCGCAGGTCACCTGGCGCTCCTCCATCGCTTCCAGCAGCGCGCTCTGGGTTTTGGGCGTGGCGCGGTTGATCTCGTCGGCCAGCACCAGTTGGGCGAAGATCGGGCCGGGATGAAAAACGAAGCGGCCGCTGCCCCGATCGAACACCGAGACGCCGACGATGTCGGCGGGCAGCAAGTCGCTGGTGAACTGGATGCGCTGGAACTGCAGGCCGAGCAGGCGGGCGAGCAGGTGGGCGAGCGTGGTCTTGCCCACGCCGGGCAGATCCTCGATCAGCAGATGGCCGCGCGCCAGCAGGCAGGCCAGGGCGAGCCGGATCTGATGCTCCTTGCCGAGGATCACCGAGCCCGCCTGGCGGATCAGTCCGGCCAGCGGGGTGGGCTTGGCATGAGGGTCGGCGGGAAGCGGCATCGCGTCTGGGTTTGCGACAAGCGGAGGATTGAGAGGATAATTGAAGTCCCTTCCGAATTGTAGGCTCATCGCACTGCATGACGACCGCCTTCATCACCCATCGCGACTGCTGGCAGCACGACATGGGTGCCCACCACCCGGAATGTCCTGACCGCCTGGATGCCATCAGCGACCGTCTGATCGCGGCCGGGCTCGACCTCTACCTCAGCTATCACGATGCCCCGCTGGTGCAGATGGAGCAGCTCCTGCGCGTGCATCCGCGCGCCCACGTCGAGGCAATCGAGAGTTGCGCACCGGCGCACGGCATCATCCACGTCGATCCCGATACCGCGATGAGCCCGGGCACCTGGAAAGCGATCCTGCGTTCCGCCGGCGCGGGCGTGCTGGCCACCGATCTGGTCATGAAGGGGGAGGCCGCCGCCGCCTTCTGCGGCATCCGGCCGCCCGGCCACCACGCCGAACGCGCCCGGGCGATGGGCTTTTGCTTCTTCAACAACGTCGCCGTCGCCGCCATGCACGGCATCGAAGCATGGGGCTTGTCGCGCGTGGCCATCGTCGATTTCGACGTGCATCACGGCAACGGCACCGAGGACATCTTCGCCGGCGATTCGCGGGTGCTGATGGTGGGCACCTTCCAGCACCCCTTCTATCCCTATTCCGGCACCGAGAATCCGGCGCCCAACATGTGCAACGTGCCGCTGCCGGCCGGCACCCGCGGCGACGGCTTCCGCCAGGTCGTGACCGACATCTGGCTGCCGCGCCTGCGGGCCTTCGCGCCCGAGATCATCTACGTGTCGGCCGGCTTCGACGCCCACTACGAGGACGACATGGCCTCGCTGGGGCTGGTCGATGCCGACTACGCCTGGGTCACGCAGCAGCTGAAGGCCGTCGCGGCCGAATCGGCGCAGGGGCGCATCGTCTCGATGCTCGAAGGCGGCTATGCGCTCTCGGCGCTGGCGCGCAGCGCCGCGGCGCACATCAAGGTGCTGTCCGATCTTTAGGCGGCGGAAGTCTTTAGCGCCGCAGTTCGGGTAAAATCCGGATTTTTGCCGCCCAGCAGCCATGATTACAGGATCCATTCCGGCGATCGTCACGCCGATGCACGAGGACGGCGGTCTCGACCTGCCCGCCCTGAAGCGCCTGATCGACTGGCATATCGCCGAAGGCACCGACGGCCTGGTGGTGGTCGGCACCACCGGCGAGTCGCCGACGGTCGATCACGACGAACACTGCACGATGATCCGTAGTGCCGTCGAGATGGCCGGCGGCCGCATTCCGGTGATCGCCGGCACCGGCTCGAATTCGACCGCCGAGGCGATCGACTACGCCGCCTTCGCCAAGAGCGCCGGCGCCGCCGCCCATCTGTCGGTCGTGCCCTATTACAACAAGCCGACCCAGGAAGGCCTCTATCGCCACTTCTCGGCCATCGCCGCGGCGGTCGATCTGCCGATGATCGTCTATAACGTGCCGGGGCGGACGGTCGCCGATCTGGCCAACGACACCACGCTGCGCCTGGCGCAGCTGCCGCGCATCGTCGGCATCAAGGACGCCACCGGCAACCTCGAACGCGGCGCCGATCTGTTGAAGCGGGCGCCGCCGGGCTTCGCGGTCTATAGCGGCGACGATGCGACGGCGTTGTCCTTGATGCTGCTCGGCGCTCAGGGCACGATCTCGGTCACCGCCAACGTCGCCCCGCGCCTGATGCACGAGATGTGCGCGGCCGCGCTGGCGGGCGACGTTCGGCGCGCGCGCGACAGTCACTTCCGCCTGCTGGGCCTGCACCGTCATTTGTTTGTCGAAGCCAATCCGATCCCGGTCAAGTGGGCGCTGACGCAGATGGGGCTGATCGAGCCCGGGCTGCGCTTGCCGCTGACGCCGCTGTCGCCCGAGTTCCACCCAGCAGTGCGCGCCGCCATGCAAGACGCCGGCATTTCGCTATGAATCCACGCAGAGGGCACATGAAAATTCATCGCCTGTTGTCCACCTTGATGCTGTCGGCGCTGCTTCTCGCCGGCTGTAGCGGTACCTTGCTCCAGTCGAAGAAGATCGACTATCAGTCGGCGGCCAAGCAGCAGCTGCCGTCGCTCGATATTCCGCCCGACCTGACCACGCCCGGTCGGGACGATCGCTACGCCGTTCCCGACATCGGCGCCAACAAGAGTTCGGCGACCTACTCCGCCTATAGCGACGAGCATGGCACGCCGGCCGCCGCCCAAGCCGCCACCCCGGCATCGTCCGAGGTCTTGCCCCACGTCCCCAACATGCACATCGTGCGCGAAGGCAACGAGCGCTGGCTGGTGGTCTCGGGCATGTCGCCCGAGAAGCTCTGGCCGATCATCAAGTCGTTCTGGCAGGAGCACGGCTTCATCATCAACGTCGATAAGCCCGAGGCCGGCATCATGGAAACCGACTGGGCCGAGAATCGGGCGAGCATTCCGCAGGGCTTCATCCGGCGCACCATCGGCAAGTTCTTCGATTCGCTCTATTCGACCCCCGAACGCGACAAGTTCCGCACCCGCCTGGAGCGCGGCACGGCGCCGGGCAGCACCGATATTTTCATCAGCCATCGCGGCATGTACGAGGTCTATATCGACGAGGGCAAGAGCCAGACCCGTTGGGAGCCCCGTCCCGCCGACCCCGGGCTCGAGGCGGAGATGCTGCGCCGCCTGATGGTCCGGCTGGGCGCCGGAAAGGCGCAGGCCCAGGCGATGGTGGCCGCACCCCAGACGGTGGCGCGGGCCCAACTGCTGCAAGCGGGTGCGGGCCCCGGGACCCTGCGCGTCGACGACCCCTTCGACCGCGCCTGGCGCCGCGTCGGTCTGGTGCTCGATCGGCTCGGCTTCACCGTCGAGGATCGCGACCGGTCCAAGGGCCTGTACTTCGTCCGCTACCTCGACCCGAATGCGGATACCGGTCAGGGCAAGGGCTTCCTGGACAAGCTGATGTTCTGGAAGAGCGACAAGCCCGATGTCAAGGACAGGGAACAGTTCCGCATCTACGTCAAGGGCGGGCAGGACACCAGTACGGTAGCGGTGCTGACCCGCGAAGGCGGCGTCGCCCAGACCGATACCGCGAAGAAGATCCTCCAGCTGCTGTTCGAACAATTGAAATAAGCCTTGTGCGCTTCGCCTCGCTCGGCAGCGGCAGTCGCGGCAATGCGCTGGTGGTCGAGGCGGGGGCGGGAGGGCGCAAGACGCGCGTCCTGGTGGACTGCGGCTTCGGCCCGCGCGAACTAGAGCGGCGCCTGGCGCGCCTGGGGCTCGTCCCGGAAGACCTCGATGCGCTGGTGGTGACGCACGAACATGGCGACCACAGCGCCGGCGTCATGAAGCTCGCGCAGCGCCACCGGTTGGACGTCTTCCTCACCCACGGCACGCTCGCCGCAATGCCGAAGAGCCGCCATCGAGCGCCGTCGCTGCGGGTCATCGACGGTCATTGCGCGTTCGCCGTCGGCGCCCTGGAAATCGCGCCTTTCCCCGTGCCGCACGATGCCCGCGAGCCGGTGCAGTACCTCTTCGGCGACGGTCGCCATCGCCTGGGCGTGCTCACCGATACCGGCGCCGCGACGCCGCATATCCGCGCCATGCTCGACGCTTGCGACGCGCTGGTGCTCGAATGCAACCACGACCGCGACATGCTCGCCGATGGCGCCTACCCCCGCCACCTCAAGCAGCGCATCGCCGGCCGCTTCGGTCACCTCGACAACCAGGCGGCTGCGGCGCTGCTCGCCGGGCTCGACCGCTCGCGCCTGCAGCATCTGGTCGCCGCCCACCTCTCGGAGCAGAACAACACGCCGCAACTGGCGCGCGCCGCCCTGGCGGAGGCGATCGGCTGCGCCGCGGAATGGGTGGGGGTCGCCGGCCAGGATGAGGGTTTCTCCTGGCGCGAACTGACCTGAGAGGGGCGGGCGAGGGAATAAAAAAGCCGGCCCGCGGGCCGGCTTTTTCGGAACAGAACCCGATTACTGCTTGGCCGGGG
>JAJZPJ010000177.1 GCA_021811225.1 Pseudomonadota bacterium | reverse complement strand
GGCGTGAATGCCGATGCCGTCAGGGCGGTGGGCCTGTTTCGCAGCGCGGCCAGTCGGGGCGGCATGGGCGCGCGCCTGGCGCAGTATTGGCTTGGCCGCCTGCTTTACGTTGGCCAGGGCGTCGAGCGCGATTTTGCCGAGGCGGCGCGTTGGCTGCGACTGGCAGCGGATCAGGGTCACCAGAGGGCGCGCGAACTGCTCGCGCGCTGCTGCTTTTTCGGTCGAGGTGTCGCCGAAGATCGCAGAGCCGCCGCCGGTCTGTGGCGGCAGGCGGCCGAAGGGGGCAATGGCGCCGCCATGTATTGTCTCGGCATGTGCCTGTATGCCGGCGAGGGAGTGGCACAGGACTGCGCCGAGGCGGTGACCTGGTTCCGGGCTGCAGCCAGAAAGCGCATCTCCGGGGCGATGTTCCTGCTCGGCCAATGCTACAGCTACGGCTACGGGGTGACGCGCGATCCGCAGGCGGGCCTCGGTTGGTATCGCCGCGCAGCAGCCTGCGGCAACCGCGAGGCGGAGTTCGAACTGGGCGAATGCCATGCCTTTGGCCGCGGTGGTGTGCCTCAGGATATCGAAGAGGCGATCCGTTGCTACCGTGCCGCCGCCCGCCGGGGTCACGTCCGGGCCCAACTCAAGCTCGGTCATTGCTACCGCTGTGGCGACGGTGTCGCCGAAAACAAGCCGCTGGCGGTGGCTTGGTATCGCCGGGCCGCACAAAGCAACGACCCGGCGGCGAAGGTCTGGTTGGGAGAATGCTACGAACAGGGCGAGGGCGTCGCCCGGGATCTGGCGCTGGCCCTCGAGCACTACCGGGCCGCGGCGGCGGCCGGTGATCTGCACGCCCAAGCCGAACTGGGCCGCTGCTATCTGCACGGCATCGGTGTGCCGGCCCATCCGCGGCGTGGTGAAGCGCTGCTGCGCGCCGCTGCGGACGGCGGCTGGCAGCCGGCCCTGGGTGAGCTCGAGCGCTTCTATTTCATCCGCGCCGAGTGGTATTTTCACGGCGATGGCGTCAGCGCCGATGCCGAGCGGGCACTGGGCTATTACCGCAAGGCGGGCGAGCTGGGGCACGTTCGTGCCGCTTTCATGCTTGGCGAATGTCATCGTTACGGCATCGGTACGGCGCCGGATGCGGCTCTCGCAGTGCTCTGGTATCGCAAGGCGGCGCGCCTGTTCGACGCCAAGATTGCGCTCGCCGACATGAGTTACTTCGGACAGGGCGTGCCGCGGAATTACCGTGAGGCGTTGCGCTGGTACCAGCAGGCGGTGGAGCAGCACCAGGACGCCTATGCCATCTACAGCGTCGGCTTCTGTCTGCTGCACGGACAGGGCGTGGCTCGCAATCCGCGCGAGGCGGCCCGCTGGATGCGCCGCGCGGCCTTGCTGGGCGAGGTCAATGCGCAATACGAATTGGGCTGCGCTTACTATCGTGGCCACGGCGTGACGCAGAGCCTGCGCCTGGCGATGAAATGGCTGCGCAGCGCCGCCCGCCTCGGCAACGAGGAGGCCCGGGCATTTCTCGAACGGGTCGAATGCGGTCTCCGGCTCAACTGAGGCGCGTGCCGCGCAGCGGCGCTTCGAGCTCAGCCTGCCGCGCGCGCGCCGCGCCGATATCGCGGTCGAGCTTGTCGGCGAGTTCCTGCAGCAGGTCGCGGCCGCGATCCCGGGCGAGTCTGGCAGCGACGAAAAACTCGTAGAGGCGCGAGGCGAACAAGCGCTTCAACTCTGCCTCGATCTCGGCGAGGCGACGCTGCATTTGCGCCACCTGGCGGGCGTATCCGCTCGCCGCGCGCGCTGTCCGGGCCGTAGCCCCGTCCTGCCATTGCGCCAGAATTTCGCGCAGCACCATCTCGTCGCCGTTCTTGTAGGCACGATTGGCCTCACTCATCAGTTCGGTACGCCAGGCGCGGTCCGCTTCATCGTCGGCGCGATCGGGATGGATCTTCTGCGCCAACTGGCGGAACAGGCGCTTGACGTCGCCCGAAGGGGCGAAAGGCCTCTCGCTGCGCTCGGTGAAGCGGCGACCTTCATGATCGGAGCGTTCCGATTGCGCCCTGGCCTCCCGCGCCCGGTGCTGTGCCGGGGCATCGTCCGGGGCCCGCTCGGCCAGCAGCGAGGCGATGCGCGTCTGCAGCCGATCGAGTTCGATCAGGCGCTCGCCGACCCGCTCGTAGTAACGCTGAGTGAATTCCGCCAGCTCAGCCTGCGCCGTGGCAAATTCGAGCTCCATTTCCGAGAGCTGTTGGCCGAGCAACTCCCATTCCGCGAACAGCCGCGCTTCTTCGTTCGGCAGAACGAGGGTTTTGCCGGCGGCCGCATCGGTGCCGGCGCGCAGCAACAGGATCGTTCTGCCCCGATCGAGGAGAAGCGGTAGCGCTGCCGCCATGCGTTCCGGATTGACGATGAGCAGCGTATCCCGCGGGCCGCCGCGCAAGGATTCGACTTGGGCGAGGGACAGGAAGCACAGCGGGAACAGTTCATCGACCGGCGGCGGTGAGGCATCGTTGCCGGCGCTCCAGTTCAGCGCCGCCGCCCACGCAGCCGCGTGTTGCTTCAGGCGGGCCTGCTGCGCTTGCCAGGCGGAGGCGCAGCTGCTCTCGCCACCGCGCGCGAGTCGGCTGTTGAGCAGCGATAGCGTTGCGCGCAGGGCGATTCGGGCGGCGAAGCCCGGTTGCGGCAATACCAGGCAGAGCGGGCGCAGGGCGAGGTCGAGCGCATTGGAAAGAGCGGGCAGCAATTCGTCATCGGGAACGACGACGAGCAAGGTCCGCTGCGCGAGCGCCGTCGCGGCAGCGAATTGCGCGATGGCCTCGACCAATAACGTATCGCTATCGGGCAAGCGCTGCTCGAGCGTCGATCCTACCGCGGCTTCGACCAGCAGAGCGCGCCAGCCGGCGGCGACGGTCTGGGCATCACTGGGCGGTAGCGTTGACATGGCGGCGATTGTAGCCGAACGGGCGATCGTTAAAGCTCGTTCTGCCTTGCTGAAAGCAGTGCCGCAGGCTAAAGTGCGCGCTTGTTCCGCTGTCCGCTAGGAGTCTTTGTGTTTCCCATCATCCTTGCCGCCGGCTGGCCGATCTGGCTGCTGCTGCTCACTTCCATCATCGCCGTTGCCCTGATCATCGAGCGCGCCACGGCGCTGCGCCGAACCAAAATCGTGCCGCCGGGCCTTCTCGCCAGCGTCATTGGCGACTACCGTCGGGGTGGGATGACGGAGGAAGCGCTCAGGCGCCTCGATGCTCATTCGCCGCTGGGGAGGATATTCGCCGCCGGCTTGCGCAATGTCGCGAGTTCACGCGAAGTCATGAGAGAGGCGATCGAGGAGGCCGGCCGCGGTGCGGCCCACGAGCTCGGACGCTACCTCACCAGCCTGGGCACCATCGCCTCGATCAGCCCGCTGATGGGCTTGTTCGGCACGGTGGTCGGGATGATCGAAATCTTCGGTTCGGCCACGCCCTCCGGCAACAATCCCCAGGTGCTTGCCCACGGCATCTCGGTGGCGCTCTACAACACGGGTTTTGGCCTGGTCATCGCCATTCCGAGCATGATTTTTTACCGCCATTTCCGCGCTGCCGTCGATGGGCTGGTGATCGAGATGGAACAGCAGGCGGTGAAGCTGGTGGAGGTGGTGCATGGCGAACGCCGCTAGACAAAGGTGAGGGGCGCACCATGAACTTCCAACGCGGGCGAGCGCAAGAGCAGCCCGAGATCAATCTGATTCCGATGATCGATGTGTTGCTGGTGATACTGATCTTCCTGATGATCACCACCACCTATTCGAAGTATTCCGGACTGGACATCAACCTGCCCACCGCCGACGCCCAGCAGGCGCAAGAGCAGGCCAATGAAATAAACGTCGCGGTCAACGTCCAGGGCGACGTGATGGTGAACAAGAGCGCGGTCGGTGCGCGCGACATCGAAGCCATCAGCCTCGCCCTGAAGCGCGCCGCCGGCGGCGCGAAAGATCCGGTTGTCGTGATCAGCGCTGACGCCAAGGCGACGCACCAGAGCGTGATCGACGTGATGGAGGCGGCGCAGCAGGCGGGACTTTCCCATATCTCCTTCGCCATCCAGAACACTGGCCGCTGAGCGGCCTAGTCCGTCATTCCGATCGACTCGCTGGAGCAGGCTACGCGTGAAGCTGACCGATCTCTTGCAGCGCGCCTGGCAGCGGCGAGGCTTGCCGGCCGGCCTCTTGCTGCCCCTGGGCGCGGCGTTCGCATTGCTGGCTGCGACCCGATGCGCCATGTATCGTCACGGCTTGTTGCGACGCGAGCGGCTGTCGGTGCCGGTGGTCGTGATCGGCAATATCACCGTCGGCGGCAGCGGCAAGACGCCGCTGACCCTGTGGCTGATCGGCGAATTGCGGGAACGAGGCTTTCGGCCCGGGGTGGTGAGCCGCGGCCACGGCGGCATCGGACGGGTGACCGAAGTGTTGCCGGGCGGGGATGCGGCGCAGGTCGGCGACGAACCGCTGATGATGAAGCGGCGCGCGGGGCTTCCCGTCTTTGTCGGCCGCGACCGCGTAGCCGCTGCGCGCGCACTGATCGCGGCTCATCCCGATTGCGACCTGATCGTCGCCGACGACGGTCTGCAGCACTACCGCCTGGCGCGCGATATCGAAATTGCCGTGGTCGACGGGCGCGGCTTGTTGAACGGCTGGCCGTTGCCCGCCGGACCTCTGCGCGAACCGTCTTCGCGCCTGGGGCGGGTCGATGCCCTGGTTGTGAACGGTTTTCCGCCCGAGTTGCCGTCCGACACGGCTGGGCCGGCGCAATTTCGCATGCGCCTCGTCGGTGATACTTTCCACTCGTTGGCAGAACCGGAACGGACTTGTGTCGCCGCCGACCTCGCCGGTCTGCGCCTGGCTGCCATCGCCGGTATCGGCGATCCCGGCCGCTTCTTCGAACACCTCGAGGCCCTGGGCCTGTCGTGCCGGTTTCATGCCTTCCCAGACCACCACCGCTATCTGTCCGCCGACCTCGCTGCGATCGATGCAGATGCCTTGCTGATGACCGAGAAGGATGCGGTAAAATGCGCCGGTCTCACGGAACGCCCGGTCTGGGTGTTGCCGGTCACTGCGCGGGTCGAACCCGATCTCGCCGCCCTGGTCATGGAGAAACTCGATGGACGCCCGCCTGCTTGAAATCCTCGTCTGCCCGGTCTGCAAGGGTTCTCTCGACTACCGCAAGGCACGCGCCGAACTGGTCTGCAGAGCCTGCCGGCTCGCCTATCCGGTCAAGGACGATATTCCGATCATGCTCGAAGACGAGGCGCGCCAAATTTCCGCCGAAGAAGCCGGCGAATAGTGAGCTTCAAGATCGTCATACCGGCGCGTTTCGCATCGACGCGCTTGCCGGCAAAGGCGCTCGCCGACATTCATGGCAAGCCCATGATCGTGCGCGTTGCCGAAGCCGCACG
>JAJZPJ010000176.1 GCA_021811225.1 Pseudomonadota bacterium | reverse complement strand
GAAGTCGGCGCGCAAGCTTATCGGCTTGGGCGCCGTCACCGCGGCACCCTGGCACTTGAGGATGAAGGGCCTAACCAGCATCAGGAAGGTCACGAAGGAGGACACCGGATTGCCGGGCAGACCGATGAAGCTGGCGCCTGCGACGCGGCCGAAAGCCAGCGGCTTGCCCGGCTTGATGGCGATCTTCCACAGATCGAGTTCGCCCTCGGCCTCGACCGCGGGTTTGATGTGGTCCTCCTCGCCGACCGAGACGCCGCCGCTGGTGAGGATCAGATCGTGGTCCTGCGCCGCGCGGCGCAAGGCTTCCCGCGTCGCGGCCAGGCTGTCCGGGACGATGCCCAGGTCGCCGAGCTCGCAGCCCAGTTGCGCGAGCAGGCCGGCGAGCAGATAGCGATTGGAGTTGTAGATCGCGCCTTGCGGCAGTTGCTCGGGAGCAATCTCGCCGGGCATCACCAGCTCGTCGCCGGTCGAGAACAGCGCGACCTTGAGGCGCCGGAACACCGGCAGCACCGCCAGCCCGACCGAGGCGGCCAGCCCCAGATGCTGCGGCAGCAGCCGGGTGCCGGCGGCGAGCAGCCGATCGCCGCGACCGATGTCCTCGCCGGCGCGACGGATCCAGTCGCCCTTCGCGGGCAGGTGATCGATGGTCACCGCATCACCCTCGCGGCTCGTCAGCTCCTGCATGACGATCGCGTCGGCGCCGGCGGGTAGCGGCGCGCCGGTGAATATCCGCGCCGCGGTACCGGGCAGGAGCCGATGGCCGACGCTGCCCGCGGCAATGCGCTGGGCCACGGCCAGACGCGTGCCAACGGCAGGAACGTCGGCGCAGGACAGCGCGTAGCCGTCCATCGAGGAATTGTCCAGCGGCGGTACCGCGATCGTCGAGACCTGGTCCGCGGCCAGCACCCGGCCGCAGGCCGATTGGGTCGGCAGCATTTCCACCCCGGTCACCGTCCTGGCATCCGCGAGCAATTGCGCCCGCGCTTGTTCGAAGGAGAGCATGGCCATCAGAACTCCAGATAGTTCAGGATGAAAGCGACGACCGCGTCGGGGTCGTTGAGATCGAGCCAGGGCAGTGGCAGATCGAACCGGGTGTCGCTCGCCAGAGCGACGATGTTGCGGCCCTCGGCCTCGGGATAGAGCAGCGGCTTGCCGTTGGCCGAGCGATGCACCTCGATCTTGGGTATGCCGGTGACTTTGTAGCCCTCGACCAGCACCAGGTCGCAGGGCGAGAAGCGGGTCAGTTGATCCTCCAGCAGCGGCTCCGGCTCTTGGCGCAGCTCGTGCATCAGCACCCAGCGCTGGTCGGAGACCAGCATCACCTCGCTGGCGCCGGCCTCGCGGTGGCGATAGGAATCCTTGCCCGGCTTGTCGATGTCGAAGTGGTGGTGGGCGTGCTTGATCAGCGACACCTTGATGCCCTTGCTGACGAAGCGCGGAATCAATTGCTCGATCAGCGTGGTCTTGCCCGCGCCGCTGTAACCGGTGAATCCGAAAACCTTCATGCCGTCGCCTCAGAGGGGTCAACACATCGAGTCCCGCAGGGACGAACCGCCGTCACCCCCTTTCCCGGAAAGGGGGATGGGGGGATAGCCGTCGTCGCCGCCGCAGGGCCGCCCCAAGGCGGCGACCAGGCAACACAAGGAGTCCCGCAGGGACGAACCGCCGTCACCCCCTTTCCCGGAAAGGGGGATGGGGAGATAGCCGTCATCGTCCGCAAGGCAGCGCCAGCACCGGCGCAAAGCCGCCGCCCGGGGTGCGGAAATTGGTCGTCTGTCCCTGCCACAGGCGCGCGGTGACGAGCTGGACGCCGCCGTCATAGACGTAATTGCGCAGATCGATTTTCATCATGACGCTCTCTCCCGCCACCGTGAGCCGCCTGGAACTGGGCGGCACCAGCGCCTGCGCGACATACTCGCCGGACAGGATCTCCTCGAACACCCGGCGCGTCAGCTTGTCGCCGCGATACGCGGCCTTGCTGCCGTAGCCCGCGGCGGGCTTGAAGAAGAGCTGGCGGCGGCGCGCCCAGAGATCGTCGGCGTCGGCACGCGAAACGCTCTCGGTGCGCGGTATGCCCGAGAGCAGCAGCTCCCGCGTTTCGGCGTCTATGCCCCAGCGCTGCAACAGCGCCGGATCGGTGAGCGCGACCAGATTGCGCTTGTCGGCGTAGCGCGCGTGGGCGTGCGGATGCGGCGTCACCACCGCGTCGCCGGCGAGGTAGGCGGCGCGTAGCGCGGCGTTGGCAGGCTGCTCGAGCGCGAAATCGGTGAGCCGGTTATAGACCAGGTCGATCCGCCGCTCGCCCGCCCAGAGCGCGCCGTCGCGCCAGGCGAGGTCACGCGGGTCGCAGATCAGCGCTGCGATGCCGTGGCGCTCGAACAGCCGGGCGAAGAGCACGAACTCGGGGTAGAGGTATTGCTCCCTGGGCTCGGTGTCGACGATGGCGATGGTTGATAGTCGCGCCTCGCCGCGCTCGGCGCGCCACTCCGCCAGGAACATGGCCATGAACAGGTGCTCGGGCGGATCCTCGCCCAGGCTTCCCGGCAGCCGGGCCCGGACGGCGTCGCAGCAGGCCTGCTGGGCGCGCGCCAAGAGCGCGTTCAGGAGCGCGCCGCCGGCGTTGGTGTTGATCTCGATCAGCTGCGGTCCGCCCAGGTGGTCCGGACCGAGATGGAAATCGTAGCCTAGGAAAACGCCGCGCGCGCGCGGCCGGTGGCGCGCCACCGCCGGGGCGTGAGCGAGGACCAGCTCCAGATAGGCGGGAGTGGCGGCGACGCGCTCGATGGCGGCGACGATGTCGGCCATGCGCCCGATGTGCTCGCCGCTCACGAACACCATGCTGCCGGCGAACAGGTGCGGCCGGTCGGCGGCGATCATCGCCGAGAGCGCATCGCCGTCGGGAGCGTGGCCGAGCTCGCGGCTCAAGGCCTCGCGGTCGAGCGAGAGGCACTGGCAGTCGGCGTTCAGGCGTTCGGCCAGTACGAAGCAATCCTCGGTGGCGGCTTCGGCGTTCATTCGGGCAGTGTACCTGCTCCGCCCGCGGCAGTGGCGAAGAAGGCGCGGACCTCGGCGATCTCCCGGCTGCGCCGCATCGGCGGCAGCGACTGCCAGACGCGGCGGCCGTAGGGCTTGTTCACCAGGCGCGGATCGCAGACCATCAGCACGCCGCGATCGCTCTCGTCGCGGATCAGCCGGCCGGCGCCCTGCTTCATGCTGATCACGGTGCGCGGCAACTGGTAATCCATGAAGGGATTCTTACCCGCCTTCTTCAGCTGCTCGTTCCTCGCGGCGAGCACCGGATCGTCGGGCGGCGCGAAGGGCAGCTTGTCGATGACCACCAGGGACAGCGCCTCGCCGCGCACATCGACGCCCTCCCAGAAGCTCTGGCTGGCCACCAGCACCGCGTTGCCCAGGCTGCGAAAGCGCGAGAGCAGCTCGGCCTTGGCGCCCTCGCCCTGCAAGAGCAGCGGAAATTCGATGCCGTCGCGACTGAAGCGTTCCTTGAGCAGGCCATGCACCAGGCGCATCGCGCGCAGCGAGGTGCACAGCACGAAGGCGCGCCCGCCGGAGGCGACGATGGCCGGATGAGCGGCCTCCATCACCGCTTCGACGTAGCCCGGGCTGTTCGGGTCGGGCATGCCGCTGGGCACGTAGAGCAGCGCGTTGTTGCCGTAGTCGAAGGGGCTACCCCAGCAGCCGGTGTCCGCCTGGTCGAGGCCCAGCTCGCTGCAGTAGTGGGAGAAATCGGTGCCGACGGCCAGCGTCGCCGAGGTGAAGATCCAGGCGCGCGGATGGCCTTCGAGCTGGCGGCGGAAAATCTCGGCGACGTCGAGCGGCGTCAGATTGAGCGCCAACGCCTGGCTGAACACCTCGACCCAGCGCACCTGCGCGGATGCATCGGGACCATCCGGATCACGCCAGCGGGTGAGACGAGCGCCGAGCTCCAGCGCCCGCTGCAGGCAGTTGCCCAGGCCTTCCGAGCGCTCGGCCTGGCTCTCCAGGTGGCGGCAGAAGTCGGCCAGCGTCGTGGCGAGCTGCTGCAGCGCCTGCTGGAAATCCTTCTCGGGCAAGAGCTGCGCCGCCGCGAAGCGCGCGTTCTCGGCGGCGACCGCCAGGCGCAGGTCGCGCGCGGCCTTCTCCAGATCCCGGGTCGCGTCCTGCAGCGGCGCGTAGTCCTTGGCCGCGGCGATCGCCTCATAGCGGGTGTCCCGGGCCAGATCGTTGATCTGGCCGGTGCCCAGACTGTCGCCGAAGAACAGTCCGGCGATCTCGGGCAACTGGTGCGCCTCGTCGAAGATCACCGTGTTGCAGGCCGGCAAGAGCTCGCCCAGGCCGTCGTCGCGCAGCATCACGTCGGCGAAGAACAGGTGGTGATTGACCACGACGATGTCGGCGGACAGCGCCTCGCGCCGCGCCGCCAGGACGAAGCAGTCCTTGTGCTGGGGGCACTCCTGGCCCAGGCAGTTCTCGCGCGTCGAGGTCGCCGCGAGCCAGGCCGCCGAATCCTCGGGCACCGCGCCCAGCTCCCCCTTGTCGCCGCTCCGGGTGGTCTTGGCGAAGCGGGCGATGGTGCGGAGGTGGCCGGCCTCCTCGCGCGACTGGAAGCGGCCGTCGGCCAGCGCGCGCTCGAGATGGTAGTGGCAGACGTAGTTGGCCCGCCCCTTCAGCAGCGCAATGCTGGCGGAGAGCTTCAACGCCTGGCGCACCGAGGGCAGGTCGCGCTGGAACAGCTGGTCCTGCAGCGTCTTGGTGCCGGTGGATACGATCACCTTGCCGCCGGAGAGCAGCGCCGGCACCAGGTAGGCGAAGGTCTTGCCGGTGCCGGTGCCGGCCTCGGTGACCAGCACCCGGTTGGCCGCGATGGCCGCGGCGATGCGCTCGGCCATCTCGATCTGCTGGGGACGGAGGCGGTAGCCGGGAATGGCTGCGGCGAGCGGGCCGTCGGCGGCGAAGACGGTCGATAGGGCGGGCATGGGGGAGGCGGAATCGAAGCCGTGCATGGTATCACGCGGCCGGGCCGCGCCCGGGCGCCGGCGTTCAGCCGCGCCGGTGTTGAGCGATCCGCATCAAGCGTTCGCCGCGCGCCACAGATACCAGGCCGCGACGCTGCGATAGGGCGCCCATTTGCTGCCGGCTTCGCGCAACTCGCGTGGCGTCACCGGCAGCGGCAGCCGGCTGGCCTTGGTGAAGCCGCTCCTGACACCGAAGTCGTCGACCGGCAGCACGTCGAGCCGCCCGAGCGTGAAGATCAACAGCATCTCCACGGTCCACTGGCCGACCCCCCTGACCTGGATCAGTCTGCGGATGATGTCGTCGTCGCTGCTGCGGCTGATCTCCGAGCGCTTCATCGGCACGATGCCCTCCTCGGCCTTGATCGCGATGTCGCGTATCGCCGCGGCCTTCTGCCGGGAGAGGCCGGCCGAG
>JAJZPJ010000175.1 GCA_021811225.1 Pseudomonadota bacterium | reverse complement strand
CCCTTCCATCACACCGACCGCAACACCCTCACCAGGATCGGAGCGCCCACGCCCAATCCGCTGGCGCGGTAATCCAAAAGCGATCCGGACCCGGGCTGGGCCGAGCTGCCGCCCGGCGCCCCGAATGGCGTTACAGCCGCTCAGTCCACCCCGACCATCACGCTGTCGGCCTTGATGACGGCGTAGGCGGTGCCGCCCGGCTTGAGGCCCAGGCGCTGAACCGAGTTGCTGGTGATCTGGGCGGTGACCTCGACGCCCGCCGCGATCTCGATCACCACCTCGCTATTGACCGCGCCGGGGGTGATCGATTTGATGGTGCCCTTCAGTTGATTGCGCGCGCTCAGTTTCATCGGATGCCCTCCTGTAATGATCGGCCAGGCCCGTCGCCGCGACGACGGACGATCCCTTATATGCGCTGAGGCAGCGGCAGTTCCTCGCACCATCGCGGCGGCACCATTGCCGGCCAAGCATCCGCTAGGACGCGTTCTCCGCCGGCTCAGCGCAATAGAAGCAGAAGGCGCTGCCGCCGCGCATCTTGGCCCGGTACATGGCCTCGTCGGCGTGCTTGATCAGGTCGTCGGCCTCTTGCCCGTCGTCGGGGTAGAGGCTGATGCCGATGCTGCTGCTGGCCGTGATTTCCCGGCCCTCGAGCAGCGCCGGCCGGGACAGGGCGTCGAGTATTTTCGTCACGATCTGTGCAACGTCGCCCGCGGCGCCGACCTCCTCCAGGAGCACCACGAACTCGTCGCCGCCCAGGCGCGCCACGGTATCTTCGGCGCGCACGCAGAGCGACAGTTTTTGCGCCACGATCTGGAGCAACTGGTCGCCGACGTGGTGGCCGACGGTATCGTTGACCTGCTTGAAATCGACCAGGTCCAGGAAGACCACCGCCAATTTCTTGTCGTTGCGCTGGGCATGGGCGATGGCGCGCCGCAGCCGGTCTTCGAGCAGCACCCGGTTGGGCAGGCCGGTGAGCGCGTCGTGCTGGGCCAGGAATCTCATCCGCTCCTCGGCCGCCTTGCGCTGGGTGATGTCGGAAAAGACGGCGATATAGTTGGTGAGCGCTCCCGCCTCGTCCTTCACCACGCTGATGGTGATCCATTCGACGTAGATCTCGCCGTTCTTCCGGCGATTCCATATCTCCCCCTGCCAGTGTCCGGTCAGCGCCAGCGCCCGGTGCATGGCCTCGTAGAAGCCGCCATCGTGCCGCCCCGAAGCCAGGACCGAGGGTTTCTTGCCGACCACCTCGTGCGCCGCGTAGCCGGTGATCAGGGTGAATGCCGGATTGACCGACTCGATCACCTGGTCGGGGCCGGTCACGAACATGGCCTCGAAAGCGCTCTCGAACACCTTGGCCGCCAGACGCTGGCGCCGGCTCGACATCGCCAGGATCGCATCCCGCTCCTTCAAGGCCTCTTCCAGTTCGCGGATGTATTCGCCTTCGATGTTGGTCAGGATGTCGGCGAAGGAGATCAAGCCCAGCAGTTCGCCGTCGTCGCCGACGACGCCCAGATGGCGAATGTGATGGTCGCTAAACTGCTTGCGCGCCTGGTAGAGGCTGGCGCTGGCGGGAATGGCGATGAGCGGAAAGCTGGCCAGTTCGCCGACGGTTCCCCCGGTCCGGCCGGAGCCGATTAGCCTCAGCACGTCGCGTTCGGTCAGGATGCCGCGGCCGGCCGCGGCGTCGACGACGACGGCGTCGACGCCGCCGCTGCGCATCTCCCGGATCGCTGCCGCCGCGGGCACCGTGCCCGCCAGACGCAGCAGCTTCCGGCTGAACACCGAGGCCACGTCGCGCAGGGAAATGTAATACTCGATGCCTTGATTGAGCACCACGTCGGACTGCGAAACGATGCCCATGGGCTCGCCCGCAGCGCCGACCACCAGAAAATGGCGGAGGTTCTCCCGGCGGAAACGCAAGGCCGCCTCGCCGATGCGGGTGTCGACGTGGAGGGTCTTGACCGGCGCGGACATCGACCGCGAAATCGGCGACTGGCCCGCTCCGTCGGCCGACAGGTCCACCGCCAGCGCGTCGCGCTCGGTCCAGATGCCGACGATCCGCCCATCCTCCTCGACCAGGATGGAACTGCAGCGCGCCTCGAGCATTCTTCTGGCCGCCTCGGCCACCGGCGTGGTCGCGGCGCAGCTCAATAGCGAATGGTGGAAGATGCTCCTCAGCGTGGTTTCGGTCTGGGTCATTGCGGCTCTGACGGCCTCCGGCTCGGACGGTCGATAATCATCGGGCGCATTTTATCATTCATGCCCGCGCGCCACGTCCGACCAGGCCGTGCGGCTACAGCGTGAAGTCGGCGATCAGGCGGTTGAGTTCGGCGGCGGTGGCCAACATGTCTTCGGTGGCGTTCTTGGCCTTCTGCGCGTCGTTGGAGTTCTCCTCGATCAGCAGGGTGATGCGTTCCATGCTTTGCGCCACCTCTTCGCTGGCCTTGATCTGCTCGACGGTCGAGTTGGAGATGTTCTTCGCCAGCTCGGAGACCTCGTTGCTCGCCCGGGTGACGCCATCGAGGCTGGCCACGCTCCGCTTCATCGAACCGATACCCGCGCCCACCTCGCGCGTGGCGAACTCCATGTCGGCGACCGCCTTCTTCGTGACATCCTGAATCGCGCTCACCGTTTTCGAAATGTCGACGGTGCTGGTGCTGGTCCGCTCCGCCAGCTTGCGGACTTCGTCGGCGACGACGGCAAAGCCGCGCCCCTGCTCGCCGGCGCGGGCGGCCTCGATCGCCGCGTTCAAGGCCAGCAGGTTGGTCTGGTTGGCGATCTCGCTGATCACCGTGGTGACGTCGCTGATCTTCTGGATCGCGCCCGACAGCTCGGCGATCGTCGTGCTGGAGCCATGCACGGCTTCGGCCACGCGCGAGGTGACCTCCATGGTCTGGCCGATCTCGGCGCTGCTGGTCGCCACCAGCTCGTCGGAGCGCGCCGCGGCCGAGGCCGTGGTCCCGGCGTTTTCGGCCACCTCGCGCACCGAGACGCTGAACTCCTCGGTGGCCGCGGCCACGCCCTGCGCCGCTTCGAGCTGGTGATTCGACTGCTCCGCCAGGCGGTTCATGCCGGCGCCCAGCTCCACGCCGCGGCTCTCGATCGATTTCGAGGCGGCGGAAATGTCGTCGATCATCGCCTTCAGGTGGGCCTGCATGGTCCCCAGCCGGCAGAGCAGCAAGCCGATCTGATCGCGCCCGGAAATGTCGATGTCGTGGGTCAGGTTGCCCTCGGCGATCTGGTCGAAAATTTTCGCGGCGTGGGCGAGCGGCCGGCCGACCGCGCGGGAGAAATACCGGCCGGTGAACAGGGCGATGAGCAGCGACGCCCCCAGGAAACCCAGCGCAACGCCCATGCCGTGACTGCCCGCCAGGCCGGTGAGCATAGACGCGGTCATGGCGGCCATCAGCGCCACCATGCCCGCCAGGGCGAGCCAGATCCGCGCCGACAAAGACAGCCGCGCCAGGGCGCCCGCAGCGATGCCGGGAAACTTCGCCCGCCGGTCCCGGATGGCGCCGTACAAGGCTTCGGCCTGCTGCACCCGTTCGCGGCCGGGAGCGGTGCGCACCGACATGTAGCCCAGCGTCGTGCCGTTCTTGCGCACCGGCACGACGAAGGCATCGACCCAATAGTAGTCGCCGTTCTTGCAGCGGTTCTTGACCAACCCGCGCCAGGGCAGCCCGCTCTTCAGGGTCTGCCACAGATCGGCGAAGGCCTCGGGCGGCATGTCCGGATGGCGCACGATGTTGTGGGAGCTGCCGATCAGCTCCTGGCGGCTAAAGCCGCTGATCGCGACGAAGGCGTCGTTGGCGTGGGTGATGATGCCCTTGGTGTCGGTCTTGGAGACGAGATAGCTGTTGCCGGGGAAGGGCACCTCGACCTGCGTGACGGGCAAATTCTTTTTCATGCTCTCGGCTCTCTGAATAAGGCGGAAATCTAAGGCGAAGATCGCTTTCGCTCGCCTGCCGGATGGCGCGGCGGGGGCGATCTGCGTATGTACGGATATGATAATATATTTACGATTAAAATATAACATCCGGATGAAATGGATTGCCGGCGGGATTGTCGGCGACCTCCGGGAGGCGCGCCCGGATGGCCGGCGTTGTGCCAGAATCCCGTCTGCCCTTCCACGACCCTTACCCCACACGGAGACCGCCATGCCCTCGCTGCCCGCCCGCATCTGCGCGACGCTGCTGCTCGCCGGCCTGTCGCTGACCGCCATCGCCGCTTCGGCCGCTTCGCTATCGCCGGTCGGCAACTGGCGCACCATCGACGACAAGACGCACCGGCCCAAATCCATCGTCAGCATCGCGGAGAAGGACGGCGTGTTTTCCGGGACGGTGGCGAAGATCATCGATCCGGCCAAGCAGGACGCGAAATGCGAAAAATGCGCCGCCGACGATCCGCGCAAGGATCAGCCGGTGCTGGGCATGACCATCCTCACCGGCCTCAAGCAGGAAGGCGACGGCGTCTATGGCGGCGGCAAGATACTCGATCCCGACAACGGCAAGATCTACAACGCCCGGGTGACCGTCATCGACGGCGGCAAGAAGCTCGAAATGCGCGGCTCCTTCCTGTTCTTCTGGCGCACCCAGACCTGGCTGCGGGCCGAATAACGGCGCATCGGGAGAGCCCATGAACACCGTCCTCAAGATCGACTTCGTCTCCGCCGTCTCCTGCCCCTGGTGCGCCATCGGACTCGCCGCGCTGGGCTTCACCTTCAGCACGGATTGCAGCCGGCCCTCAAGCGCGCCCTGATCTCGGGCGGGCAGCCGGTCGAGGTCTTCGAGCAGACGCTGCGGCAGATCCTGCGCGGGGACTGACCCGGCCGGAACGGCGGCCCTCAGTTATCGCCGTCGACAGCGGCATGGCCAACAACTAGGTCTCAGCGAGCGCCGACATCCACGCGGGAATATCCCGCTCGCCAGGGGAATCCTGGCGTTGCGTAAAATGAACGGCGGCTATCGGCCGAACTCAGGAGATGATCGATCATGGAGTTTCATGGATTGCCGTGGTGGAACTGGCTGCTTCAGGCGATCGGCCTCGCTTCGTCCTACGCCGGAGCGGAACTCAATTCGCGTCTCGACTTCCGCGGCTTCTATATCTGGATCTTCAGCAACATCGTATTATTCGCGCTTCATGCGGCTTCATCGTTGTGGCTGCTATGCCTGCTCGATATCGGCTACTTCAGGATCAACCTGCGCGGGATATTGCACTGGAAACGGCAACTGACTCCCCGCCCGTAGCGCCCCCCACCGTGACGACCGCATCCGTCCAGGACGGCCTGCCCACGCCGGCGCGCTACTTGCCATCCGCTGCGGACGATGGCACGATTCCCCGATGATCAAGGCGCTGCTCTTGTGTTCCGCGTTGCTATGCCTGGGTGCGCCGGCGATGTCGGCGCAGGGCAAGGAGGGTTCCACCATGCCG
>JAJZPJ010000174.1 GCA_021811225.1 Pseudomonadota bacterium | reverse complement strand
GGGCGATCAATGCCTGGATCAATGTCCGGCGCGGGCAATTCGATGCCGTCGAACACCGCTTCACCATGCCGTTGATCGCAGCCTTGATCGTGGGCGGCTTCGTCAATGTGCTGGCCGAGGTGGAACAGCCGGGGCATCTGATCTACGGCTACTACCTCGGCTGGTACAACTGGGATACGGCGATCATCAAGTACGGCATCATCCTGCTGCCGATATTTCTGGTGCTGGCTTGGTGGCTGAGCTTCCAGTCCATCCCGAGGCAACGCCTGGACGACGAGATCGGACGCCTGCCCGGAGCGTGGCGCAAGCTGGCCGACATCTTCAGCTTCGGTAGCCGCCATTACAGCCTGTTCGACAGTCCGGCTCGGACGCGCATCGTGTTGGCTGCGATGATGTTCCTGGGCTTGTTCGCTCCGATGTATTCGGCGCTGTTCCTGATGAACGAACACGGCGTTCCGTTATGGAACTCCCCAGCTCAGGCCATGCTTTTCCTGGCCAGCGCCGTCGGCGTGGCAGCCCTGTTGGAACTCGTCGTCGTGCCCGCGCTGGCCTGGCTGGTGACCGCTCGTTGGGTCGCCGCGCCGCAGAACAACCGCTGGACGGCGGTGATCGCCCTGGCCGTCTGTACCGTGGTCTGGTACGGCTGGATGTGGTGGATCGGCCGCTTCGGCACCATCGAGGAAGGGCGTGCCGCCAACCTGTTCATGGGGCCGTACGCGGCGGAAATTTTCTGGAACTGGACCGCCATCGGCCTGCTCGCACCCATCCTGCTGTTGATCACGCCGATCGGTCGCAGCCCGGTAGCCCAGGCGCTGGCCTGCGCGGGTGCCGTGTGGGGAAGTTATTCGACCCGCATCGGCATCCTCCTCGGCGGCGAAGCCATCAATCGCAGCGGCGCCGGCTACCTGAACTTTCACTTGAATTTCGAGGCGCTCTGGTACAGCGGCGTGAGCGCATTGTTGACGCTGGGCATCCTGGCCGCATTGCTGGCCGCAGTGCCTCGCGATGAGGCTCAATCCACCCCTTCCTCAGTTGCCAATAAAGGTTGATGCCATGGACATCTCACGTCGAGGCTTTCTCACTCTGAGCGCCGTTGCCGGCTTGGGTGCGGGCACGCTCGGTTTTTCCAAGCGGCTGGTCGATCTGGTGCCCTTCACCAACAGGGGACGCAAGGCGCTGCACCCGATCTACGGCAACGCCAACACCCCGGAATGGCTGCGCAACCCGAAAACCGACGCACTCACGGCCAATCCGCAATGGACCCTGCACCATACGGTGGACCTGCAGTGCCACAGCGAATGCGGTTTGCGCGTCAAGATCGACCGCAAGACCGGGCGCGTTCAGCGCATCATCGGCAACCCCTATCACCCCAACACGCTGAGCGAGTACACCTCCTGCACGACGCCGCTGATCGACACCGCGCGGCACCCGGGCACGGTCTGCGCGCGGGGCAACTCCGGCATCCAGACCGCCTACGATCCCTACCGAGTGATGGTGCCCCTCAAGCGCGTGGGGCCACGCGGCAGCGGCCAATGGAAACCGATCAGCTGGGAGACGCTGATCGCGGACGTCAGCGAAGGCGGCAAGATCTTCGCCGACACCGGCGACGCCATGAGCATGGGTCTCGATGTGCTCGGCTTTCGCGACCTTTACGCCAAGCGCGATGAATTGATGGACGCCAATGCGCCGGAACTCGGCAAACGCAGCAACGGCTTCGTCGTTCAGGGCGGGCGCCTGGTCGGCACGCGCATGACCTTCGTCGAACGCTTCGCGCACACCTTCGGCAGCGTCAATGTGTTCGATCACGTCAATGTGTGCGAACTCAGCCACCATATCGGCCACCAGCACGTTTTCTCCGGCATCAACATGACCCAGCCGGACGTGCGCGAGGCCAAGTTCATCATTTACTGGGGTACCCAGCCCGGCGACGCCAATTTCCCGATGCAGATTCAAGGTAAATTCGCTGCCGAAGCGCGCGCCAAGGCCGATGGGCTGAAGTATGTCGTGGTCGATCCCAAGCTCAGCCGCGGCGGCGTGGTCGGCGACCGCGCCAGCTGGCTGCCGATCAAGCCCGGTACCGACGGGGCGCTGGCACTCGCGATGATCCGCTGGATCATCGACCACAACCGCTACAACGCGGCTTACCTCTCCTATCCGACGCAGGCCGCCGCCGTGACGGCCGGCGAACTCTCGCACACCGACGCCAGCCATTTGGTCATCGTCGATCCCCAGCACCCGCAGGCGCGCCATTTCCTGGGCGCGCAGGACGCGGGGCTGGGTAGTCCCAGGGCTACCGGCGAAGATGACCGCGTGGTCATCGATGCGGCCAGCGGTAAACCCGCACAGGCCGGCACGGTGAAAGCGGCGCAGATCGAATACGCGGGGACGGTCAACGGGGTGGCCGTGAAGTCGGCTTTCCGCCTGCTGCGCGAGGCGGCCGAGGAACACAGCGTCGAAGAGTACGCGGCCATCTGCGGGATCGAAGCGCAGCGTATCGCCGCGGTGGCGCGTGAGTTCACCAGCCACGGCCGGCAGGCCGTCAGCACCATGTACCGCGGCGTCGTCAAGCATCCCAACGGCTACTACAATGGCGTCGCGGTGCTGCTGCTCAATCTCCTGATCGGCAACATGAACTGGACCGGCGGGCTGACCGCAGGCGGTGGCGGCTATAACGTCAAGAAGGGGCTCTACGACATCGAGAGCGTCCCCGAAGCCGAGGGTCTGGCCAAGGGCGTGATCATCAATCGCGAAAAGGTCCATTACGAGGACACCAGCGAATACAAGGCCAAGGTGGCCGCCGGTCAGAATCCCTACCCGTCTAAGCGGCCGTGGTTCCCCTTGAGCTCCAACATGTTTACCGAAACCCTGCCTTCGGCGATTCAGCGCTATCCGTATGGGGTGGACATTCTGCTGTGGCACAAGGCGACGCCGCTGTATAGCGTGCCCAGTCAGGGGAATCCGGAATTCATCGAGGCGATGAAAAACCCCAAGAACATCCCGCTGATCATCGCCTCGGATATCGTGGTGGGCGATTCCAGCATGTACGCAGACTACATCCTGCCGGATGTCAGCTACCTGGAGAGTTACGACCATGTGGACACCTTCCCGACGACGCTGACCAAGGGCACCGGCGTACGCTGGCCGGCGGTGAGCCTGACACCGATGACGGCGGACGGCCGCCACTTCTGCATGGAGGAGTTCCTGATCGACGTGGCCAAGCGCATCAAGATGCCGGGCTATGGCGAGAAGGGCATTCCCGATGCCGCAGGCAAGTTCTGGCCGTTGAACCGGCGCGAGGATTTTTATCTCAAGGCGACCGCCAATCTGGTCAACGCCAAGGGCGTCGGCGGCGACGAGGTAGCCAAGGCGACAGCCGAGGAAATTGCGGTCTCCGATCTCGCCCCGTATCAGAAGCAATTTGCCGATTCGCTAAAGCCCGAAGAGTGGCCCGCGGTGCTCGGCTGCCTGGTTCGTGGCGGACGCTTCCAGCCGGTGTCGGGCGCACGCAAAGGCGACAAGCTGGCGTACCAATACACCAAGCGCCTGCATTTTTACGCCGAGAAGGTCGGCACGACCCGCAACAGCATGAACGGCGAGTTCTTCCACGGCACGACGCGCTGGGTGGAGCCGACCACGGCCTCGGGCAAACCGCTGGAGAAGTTGGACGACCCCAAGGACTGGCCGCTGACCATCATCACCATGAAGGGCGCGCTGCAGACGCATTCCCGCCTGGCGTCGAACTACACCCTGCGGGAAATAAATCCCGGCAACGGAGTGCAGGTGGCTGCCGAAGACGCCAGGCGGCTGGGCATCGCCAACGGCGACTGGATCTGGGTCGTCACGCCCGAAGGCAAACGCCGTGGCCGTGCCATGGTGCTGGAAGGCATTCGTCCCGGGGTCATTCTGTTCGAAGTCGGTTATGGCCACTGGGGCTATGGCGCGAGCAACTATCGGGTCGGCGGCAAGCGCGTGGAGGGCGACGCGGTGCGCCGCGCCGGCATCCATCTCAATCCGATCATGCGCCGCGACCCCGACGTGTGGCAGATGTCGCTGATGGATCTCACCGGCGGCAGCGTGGTGTTCTACAATACGCGCGCCCGCATCGAGAAGGATGTGGCCCATGTCTGACCAGGAATTGGCAAGGCTCGCCGAGGCCGGCTCGCGGCTGCTCCTGCAAGCCCCCGACGCGCGCATCTTGGCCGCACTGGCGCCCTTGGCCCGTGCGCCCCTGGACCCGCGGCAGGCCCAGCAGGATTTCTACGATTTCCTGTGCATCCTTCAGTCGGGATGCTTTCTGCCGCCCTACGCGCATGTCCTCAGTCAGGCGGAGGAAACCGAAGAATTCTGGCATTTCCCTGCCGCCCGTCACGACGGGGGCGACGCCCTGCTCCCCTGGTATGACGCAGCCGGCTTCAATCCCCTGGAACTTCCGGCGGCGCCGATGCTGACCAGCGCCAACCGGCCGCTCGATCACGTCGGCGTACTGCTGGCTTTCCTGGCGCTGTTGCTCGACGCATCGGGCGACAGCGACCTCGACCGGCGGGTGCTGGCTGATTTCATCACCGAACACATCCAGCCCTGGGCCGACGTCTTCGCACATCTGCTGACCCAGGCGGAAAGCGCCTACATCAGCCTGGTCGGTGAAGCCCTTGAGGATTTTTTCACCGCCTTGCGGGCGACTCATCCGCCGCGCGCCGGTGCCGAGAACCGATACGGCGAGCCGCTGTTGATCCCGATTCGACCGGCCATGCCGATGCCGGCGGCGAATCCACGGTAAAGCACCCGGCTTTGCCGGGGGATAGACGGAGACAGCGATGTCGAGATCGCCCGCTACGAGGCAGACGATGCCGGCGCTGGAAATGGAAATCAGCGAGACCGCGCAGGCGCTGATCCATTCGCGCCAGAACGTTTCGCCCCGGCGCCTGACCGAGCCCGCGCCTTCAGCGGCGCAACTGGGCCCGGCCGAGCCCGACATCCCGGCGCCGGAGCGCTTGGTGTCGCTGGGCTGCGCGCTCCAGAACATGCTGCTGTCGGCCCACGCCAGGGGCTTCGGCACCGGCCTCAGCAGCGGGCGGGCGATGCGTTCGGCGCGCCTGCGCACCCTGTTCGCCCTGACCGAGGGCGAACAGCCCGCGTGCTTCGTGAACATCGGCACGGTCAGCAAGTACAAGCCGCAACGCCCCCGCCCGGGGGCATCCGAGTTTGTTTCGTCGCTATGAGCAGGCAAACCGGAGAGCACCGGCTCATCGATCAGTTTGGCCGCCGCATCGAATACCTGCGGCTCTCGGTCACCGACCGTTGCGACCTGAGATGCGCCTACTGCATGCCGGCGGACTTCGCTGATTACCAGGACCCCGCGCACTGGCTTTCCTTCGAAGAGATCCGCAGAGTCCTGTCGGTGCTGGCCGGGTGCGGCCTGAGCCGGGTGCGAATCACCGGCGGCGAGCCGTTGCTGCGTAAGCGGGTCGCCCAGTTGGCC
>JAJZPJ010000173.1 GCA_021811225.1 Pseudomonadota bacterium | reverse complement strand
ACTCATAATCCTTTGGTCCTGGGTTCGAGTCCCAGCGGGCCCACCACACGATACGCGCCGGCCGGAAGGTCGGCGCAACTTGCCTCCGTCTGTCCCGGAACGGGTGTCTGCCTTGGCTTTTCGCGGCATATTCGGTAGAGTGGCCGCAAAGCACCGCGCATCGGCGCTCCCGGCTGTCGACGGCCCACTGATGCGCTTATCCGACATCCGCAAACGGTGCTAGCCGCAGAGGACTTCCATTTCATCTTCAAGCTATCGCTAACAGGAGGCCAAGTTGGCAAAACCTAATTTTCAGTTTGAAAAACGCCAGAAGGAATTAGAGAAAAAGAAGAAGAAGGAGGAGAAGAAGCAGCGCAAACTGGAAAAAGCCGAACAGCCCGCTGCGGAAACCGAACCTCAGCCTCCGGCCGAAGGCGAAGCCGCGGCCGCCGAATAGCCGCCAGCGCGATGGGGCCAGAAGCGCTCAGCCTTGCCCTGGGGCGCCCCTGGCTAAAATTTCCGCTGGCGACTGCGGGCGCTAGCGTTCGCGCTTCTGCACCAGTTCGATCTTGTAGCCATCCGGGTCCTGGACGAAGGCGATCACCGAAGTGCCGTGCTGCATCGGCCCCGCTTCGCGCGTCACGATGCCGCCGCGCTTCTTGATTTCGACGCAGGCGGCGTAGGCGTCATCGACCTCGAGCGCGACGTGGCCGTAACCGCTGCCGATCTCGTAGTGGTCCACGCCCCAGTTGTGGGTCAGCTCCAGCACCGCGGCGTCCTTCTCGTCCTGGTAGCCGACGAAGGCCAGGGTGAACTTTCCGCCGGGGAAATCGTTGCGGCGCAATAGCTTCATGCCCAGCACCTCGGTGTAGAAGGCCAGCGACTTCTCCAGATCGCCGACGCGCAGCATGGTGTGCAGAATTCTCATATCGTTCCTCTGTCAGATGACCGGCATTTGCGCCGCCCGCGCCTTGAGCTCGCGGCGGGCATTGCGCCAGTCGGGGTAAATATTCTCGACCACGGCCCAGAAGCGCGGACTGTGGTTCATCTCGACGAGATGCGCCAGCTCGTGGGCGACGACGTAGTCGATCAGCGCCAGCGGCAGGTGGATCAGGCGCCAGTTGATCCGGATGCCGCTTCTCTCGCTGCAGCTGCCCCAACGCGTGCGCGCGTTGGATAGCCCCAGGCGCGGCGCCGGCCGGCCCAGTCGCAGGGCGTAGAAATCGACGCGCTCGGAAAACAGCGCCAGCGCCCGCAGCTTCAGCGCACGCCGCGCCAGCGCGTCGCAATCGGCGTCGGGGCGGGCCTCCAGCACCAGGTCTTGGCCGTCCCAGCGCACGCGGTTTCTGCCTTCGACGACGCGCACCGCGATCTCTGCCCCCAGGAGCGGCAGGCAGGCGCCGTCCTTCATCGTCAGATGCCGCCTGGCGTGGCTGCCGGCATACTCGTCGAGCTTCTTCTGCACCCAGCCGGCGTGGCTGGCGACGAAGGCCTCGATCTCGGCGATGGCCATGCGCAGCGGCGCGCCGACGGTCAGGCCGCGCTCGTCGATGGTCATCGACAGCCGCCGGCGGCTGCCCTGCTTCAGGGTGTAGGCGACGATGCGGGCGCCCAGTTGCAGATGCCGCTGTTTCGAAGGACGGGAAGCCTTGTCCGGCGCCTGCGGCGCGCGAAACAGCGACAACTGCTCGAACAGCATCATGCCGGGGAGAGGCTCCACAGGTCGGCGCCGGCTTCTGCCCGGGGCAGCGCCGCCACGGCGCGAGCCACCACCTGGTCGATCACCGCCGCCGGCTGCTCGATCAGCCGCCAGTTGAAGCGCAACACGCCGTCGGCGGCCACTTGCGCCGGACCGCCGCGGACGGCGAAGGACAGCGCCCAGCGCGGATTGCCCGGCGTCTGGCGCGCGATGCTGGCGCCGATGAGGCGTGATGCCTGCTGGCGCAGCCAGGCCTCGGCGCCGTCCTGGATCTGGCGCGGCGAAGCACCCGGCGGCAGCGGCAGGTGCAGCGCATCGTCCTCGCGAACGGCGGTGCCGCGGTCGGTGTCGAGCTTCAGGATCAGGGTGCTGCCGAGATAGGTCAGGCCGGCGCCGTCGCGCCAGCGCTCGGCCCGGTCGGGGGCCGCGGCGTCAAGCCGCAGACGGAGCTGGGGGCTGCGGGCTTTCATGGGCGTAGAGCTGCGGGCTGATGCGGGCCATCTCGGCCTCCATCCAGGTCTCGGCGCGGGAATTCACATCTTCGGCGGAAAGCCCGGTCGGGTCAATGGCCGGGCCGATGCTGACGGTGATGGTGCCGGGGCGCTTGAAGAAGGCGTTGCGCCCCCAGAATTCGCCGGCGTTGTGCGCCAGCGGCAGCACCGGCGCACCGGTCTCGACGCCCAGGTGCGCGCCGCCGATCTTGTAGCGGCGATGCTCGCCCGGCGCGACCCGGGTGCCCTCCGGGAAGATGATCACCGGATAGCCCTGAGACAGGCGCAGCCGACCTTGTTCGACCAACTGCTTGAGCGCGTTCGTGCCGGCGTCGCGATCGATCGAGATCATCGGAATCACCGCCAGCGCCCAGCCGAAGAAGGGCAGCTGCCACTTCAGCTCGCGCTTCCAGACGAACAGCGCCAGCGGGAAGACCTCCTGCAGCACCACCGTCTCCCAGGCCGACTGATGCTTGGAGAGGATCACCGCGGGACGCTCGGGAATGTTCTCGCGGCCGATGACGCGGTAGTCGATGCCCAGCACGTGCTTGATCAGCCAGATCGTCCCATACACCCAGGGTACCGCGGTGTAGCGGCGGGCCCGGTGCGGCAGCGGAAAGCAGAAGATCATCAGCAGCGCATAGGGCGGCGTCAGGACGATCAGCACCAGCATGAACAGGATCGAACGCAGATAGTTCATCAGGCGGCGATGTGCGCGGCGACGCCGGCCAAGTCGGGAAAGATCAGGCAGTCCTGCGGCAGCGCCGGGTCGTCGGCGGTCTTCGTGCCCTTGCCGGTCAGCACCAGGATCGGTTGCGCGCCCGCGGCGTCGGCGGCGACGAGATCGCGCAGGCTGTCGCCGACCACCGGCACGCCGGCCAACGAGACGTTGTAGCGCGCGGCGATCTCGTTGATCATGCCCGGCTTGGGCTTGCGGCAGTCGCACTGGTCGGCGTCGGTGTGGCTGCAGAAGAATATCGCATCGATGCGGCCGCCGGCCTGGGCCGTCGCCCTCATCATCTTCTCGTGGATGGCGTTCAGGGTGTCCATGTCGAACAGGCCCCGGCCCACCCCGGACTGGTTGGTGGCGACGACGACGCGGTAGCCCCATTGATTCAACCGGGCGATGGCCTCCAGACTGCCGGCGATCGGCTTCCATTCCTCCGGCGACTTGATGTACTGAACGGAGTCGTGATTGATGACGCCGTCGCGGTCGAGAATGATGAGTTTCATCTAGGACGCCAGCCTGGAGAGATCGGCGACCCTGTTCATCGCAGCATGCAGTTGCGCCAGGAGGCCGAGGCGGTTGGCCCGCAGCGCAACATCGTCAACATTGACCATGACCTGGTCGAAGAAGGCATCGACCGGGCCTTTCAACGCGGCCAGCGCCTGCAGCGAAGCCGTGTAATCGCCCCTATCGAAGGCGGCATCGGCATCTGCCTTGACCACGACGAGCGCCTTCGCGAGAGCCTGCTCGGCCGGCTCCTTCAACAAGGTGGGGGCTATCTTTGCCGCCACGTTGCCCGCAACGCCATCGACCTTCTTCAGAAGGTTGCCGACGCGTTTGTTGGCGGCGGCCAGACTCTCCGCCTCGGGCAACTCGGCGAAGGCGCGTACCGCAGCCAGCCGCTTGGGGATCTCGCCGAGACGCCCCGGGCGCAGACCGACCACGGCATCGACTTCCTGCGCCGAATAGCCCTGCTCGCGCAGGCTGCCGGCGAGGCGCTCCCAGATAAAGACGGGTAGCCTTTCCTCGACCCCCGCCAAGGCATCCACTTTCTGCGACCGCGCGGCGTCGCGCCAGCTGCCAAGCGCATTGCTCAACAGTGAGGCGAGATCAAGCGGCAGGTCTTTCTCGACCAGCATGCGGATCACGCCCAGCGCGTGCCGGCGCAGGGCGAAGGGATCCTTGTCGCCGGTGGGTATCTGGCCGATGCCGAACAGTCCGATCAGGGTCTCCAGCTTGTCGGCCAAGGCGACGGCCACGCCGACGTCATTGCGCGGCAGGCTGTCGCCGGCGAAACGCGGCTTGTAATGATCCTCGATGGCGTCGGCAATTTCGACCGGCAAGCCGTCGTGCAGCGCATAGTAGCGGCCCATGACACCCTGCAGTTCGGGAAACTCGCCGACCATGTCGGTGAGCAGATCCGCCTTCGCCAGTAACGCGGCCTGGTCGGCCAGTCGCGCCAACTCCTCGCCGCCCAGCTCGTTGCCGATGAACCTGGCGATCGCGGCTACGCGCTGGGCACGCTCGCCCTGGCTGCCGAGCTTGTTGTGATAGACGACCTTCGCCAGTCCGGGAATCCGGTCGGCCAGCGACTTCTTGCGGTCCTGGTCATAGAAGAACTTCGCGTCGGCCAGACGCGGCCGCACCACGCGCTCGTTGCCGCCGACCACGGCAGAAGCATCCGCGGGCCTGATGTTGCTGACGATCAGGAACTTGTTGGTGAGCTTGCCATCGCCGTCCAACAGCGGGAAATACTTCTGGTTGGCCTTCATGGTGAGGATCAGGCATTCCTGCGGCACTTGCAGGAATGCCTCCTCGAACCGGCCGAGGAGCACCTTGGGCCGCTCGACCAGCGCAGTCACCTCCTCGAGCAAGGCGTCGTCGGCGATCGGCGCTCCGCCCGCCTGCGCCGCCGCGGCCTGCAATTGACGCGCGGTCTCGGCGCGGCGTTGTTCGAAGCTCGCGATCACGCTGCCTTCTCGTTCGAGCTGCCCGGCATAACTGTCGGCGTCCCTGAGTTCGATGGGGTCTACGGCGGCCTCGAAGCGGTGACCGCGGGTCGAGCGTCCCGCCTTAAGGCCGAGCAGCTCGATCGGCACGACCTCGGCGCCATGGAGGGCGACCAGGCCGTGCGCCGGACGCACGAAGTTCACCGTGCTCCAGCCGTCCGCCAGCTGATAACCCATGACCTTGGGGATCGGCAAGTTCGACAGGGTCGCAAGAATCGTGGCCTCAAGAATGGAAGACAGCTCCTTTCCGGGCGCGATCCGTTCCAGGAATACTAACTCCTTGCCATCCTCGAATGCCCTTGTTACGTCCTTCAGCGTAGCTTCTTCCTTGTCTAGGCGCTTTTGCAGTGCAGTCGAAGGCTGGCCCTGTCCGTCGAATGCAATATCGACGGGGATGAGCTTCTTGCGGACCCGGACATCTGGGCACCTCTCCCTAACGAGACTGATATGGGCGGCAAGCCGCCGCGGAGATGCAAACGGCGTAACGATGCTGTCGTGCTCCAGGAAATCGAGACGACGCAACCGGGCTGCGAGGTCGTTCGCAAACACCTCGCCCAGCTTCTTTAAGGCCTTGGGCGGCAGCTCTTCGACGAAGAGCTCGACGAGCAGGTTCTTGGTATCGCTCATGCCGCCGCCTTCGTTTCCATCTGCGC
>JAJZPJ010000172.1 GCA_021811225.1 Pseudomonadota bacterium | reverse complement strand
GAACGGAGAATGCAATTGGAAAACGCAACGCTTCCCGAGAATTGAAACCGCCGATGCCGCCGACCCCGACGACTTCCCCCGACCTGCTGGCCCTGGATGCCGAAAATCGCAGCCTGGCCATCGACCCCGGGGCTTCCTTCATCATCGAAGCGCCGGCCGGCGCCGGCAAGACGGAACTGCTGACCCAGCGCTACCTGGCGCTGCTGGCGACGGTCGGGGACCCGGAAGAGATCATCGCCCTGACCTTCACCAACAAGGCCGCCGCCGAAATGCGCACCCGGATTTTCGAGAGCCTGGCGCTGGCAGGCGGCCAGCGCCCCGGCGACGACAAGCCCCACCGGCAGATCACCTTCGACCTCGGCAAAAGGGTGCTGGCCGTCGACGCCGAGCGGCAATGGGGCCTGCTGCTGCAGCCCGGACGACTGCAAATCACCACGCTCGACGCCCTCTGCGGCAGGCTGGCGCGACAGATGCCCCTGCTCTCCCGCTTCGGCAGCCAGCCCGCGATCAGCAGCGACAATGAACTCCATTACCGCCAGGCCGCCCGCAACACCCTGGACATGCTGGAAGAAGAAGGCGGGACGGGTGAAATCATTTCCCGGGTATTGGAATATTTCGACAATGACGGGAGCCGTTTGCAGTCGCTGCTGGAGTCCATGCTCGCCAGTCGCGACCAATGGCTGGGACATGCCTACGGACATGACGACCACACCGACATCCGCACCGCCCAGGAGGCCCTGGGCGCGCTGGTGGCCGAGGAACTGGCCATCATCGCACGGGCCTTGCCGCCGTCTTTGCAGGCCGGAATCATGCCCGCGGTCCGCTATGCCGCAGTCCAGGCGCGCCTTGCCCATGAGCGCGGCGAACTCCCGGAGAACCTGAAGCCCCTCCTCACTCTGGATAAATGGACCGAGCCCTTGCGGGGCGAGCTGGCGGAACTGGCGCAATGGCGCGGATTGCTGGAAATGATGCTGACCGCCGACGGCGAGATCCGGGCCAGGCATCCGAACGGCCTGGGCTTCGGCGAAAAGGACGCGAAGCCCCTGGCCCAGTCGCTCAAGTCCTGCCTGGATGCCCTGCGCGACGACGGCGTCGCGGCCGCCCTGGCGCGCATCCGCAAACTGCCTTGTCCGCGCTACGACGAGGAAGAATGGCGGCTGATCGGAGATCTGGTCACCCTGCTCAGGATCGCCGCCGGCCAGCTTTGGCTGGTATTCAAGGAAGAACGGCAAGTGGATTTCACGCAGGTGGCCCAGAATGCCCTGCAGGCCCTCGGGACCGATCAGGCGCCCACCGACCTGCAATTGCAACTGGACTACCGCATCAGCCACCTGCTGGTGGACGAGTTTCAGGACACCAGCCCGACGCAGGTCGCAATCCTGGAGAGGCTCACCGCCGGCTGGCAGCCCAATGATGGCCGCACGCTCTTTCTGGTGGGCGACCCCATGCAATCCATCTACCGCTTCCGCAAAGCCGACGTGGGCTTGTTCCTGCGCGTGCGGGAGCGGGGCATCGGCCAGCTGCCGCTCAGAGCGCTGCAGCTCCACCGCAACAATCGCTCTCATGCCGAAATCGTGGACTGGGTCAATCGGACCTTCCCTTCGGTCTTCCTCGGCGGCGACAACCAGCGCCAGGGCTCGGTCAGATTCTCCCCCGCCGCCGCCACCAAGGGCAGCCATCCCGGCGCGGCGGTCAGGATCCACCCGATCATTGCCCAGGGCCAGGATGAGCTCGAAAACGAAGCGGCGTCGCTGGATCCGGCCGAGCAAAGGCAGGCCGAGCGTATCATCGCGCTGATCCGCCAGGCCCGGCAGGAAGATCCGGCGGCGAGCATCGCCGTCCTGGTCCGCGCGCGCAGCCACCTCGACGCCCTGGTCACCGAATTGCGGCGGGTCGGCCGGGATCTGCCCTACCAGGCGGTGGAAATCGAGGCCCTGAGCGATCGCCAGGCCATCCAGGACCTGGCCGCCCTGACCCGCGCGCTCCATCACCGGGCCGACCGGGTGAATTGGCTCGCCATCCTGCGCGCGCCCTGGTGCGGCCTGTTGCTGGAGGATCTGCACAAGCTGGCGGCCGACGACCACGAGCGCACGATCTGGCAACTGCTGCAGGACGAGCGCCGCATCGGGACGCTGAGTCCGGACGGCCAGCAGCGGCTAACCCATGTCCGCGCCGTTCTCTCCGAAGCCTTCAGGCATCAGGGCCGGCAGCGCCCCCGGCGCTGGGTGGAAGGCGTCTGGCAATGCCTCGGCGGCCCCTCGTGCCTGTCGGGAGAGGGCGAAGCGCTGGATGTACGGGCATACTTCAAGCTGCTCGACGCCCTGGAAGAGCGGGGCCAGCTCGACGTCGCGCGGCTGGGCGCGGAGATGGACAAGCTCTTCGCCGCCCCGGACCCGGCGGCGGGCGCGTCGGCCATCCAGATCATGACCATCCACAAGTCCAAGGGTCTGGAATTCGACGTCGTCATCCTGCCCGGTCTGCACAAGGCATCGCCCGCCGACGGGAAAAATCTGCTGGTCTGGGACGAGGTGCTGATGGACGACGGCGAAGAGCGCATGCTGGTCGCCCCCATCCCTTCGGGCAAGGTCGGCCATGATGCGGCGCCCGGCAAGTACGAATATCTGCGCGAGTTCGAGAAGATCCGTTCGGACAACGAGGGGCAGCGCGTGCTCTATGTCGCCGCCACCCGGGCGATACGCCAGCTGCACCTGTTGGGCATCGCCAAGCCCGACGCCCGAGCAGAGGGGGGTACGCTGAAGGCGCCAGGCAAGGGCTGCTTGCTGAGCCTGCTCTGGGGGGCGGTGCGGGCCGAGTTCGAGGCCGCCGCGCAGGCGCAAAAGCAGCGCGAGGGCTCCGGCCGGGACGTCGTCGCCGGAATAGACGGCGCCAGCTTCGTTCCCAAGCTGATTCGCCTCATCCATCCCGCATTGCCCGAGGCGCTGAACGTCCGGACGGCGATCGCCGAAGCGGATGAGGACGAGAGCGGCCGTGCGGACGATGCCGCGGGCAGCATCGAAGCCGACATCGGCACCCTGGTGCATCGCTATCTGGAACTGATCGCCAGCGACGGCCTGGATGCCTGGCCGGCGCCTCGGGTGGACGGGCTGACGGGCCGGTTCGTCCAATGGTTCGTGCAGCGAGGCCATGGCCAGGATGACAGCGCGAGGGCGGCGGCCGAGGTGCGCCACGACCTGATCACGGCCCTGAACTCAGAGACGGGTCGGTGGATTCTGGGACCCCACGAATCCGCCGGCTGCGAAGTGCCGATCACCAGCAGCGACGACGGAACGATGCGCGCGCATGTCGTGGACCGGACCTTCGTGGCAGACGGGGTGCGATGGATCATCGACTACAAGACGACGCGCCATAACGGAGATGATCTGGAGCGCTTCCTGAACGAAAGGATGGAGGCTTACCGGGAGCAGCTCGAGCGCTATCGCACGCTGTTCGCGTCCGATCCGCTCGAGGTGAGAGCTGCGGTGTACTTCGTCGGTCACGACCGCAGGTGCGAGCTGCGCCTGCCGAGCGCCCGGCGCTGATTCGCGCCGGGTCGGGACACCGGGCTAGGCGGTCTTTTCTTCGCTCAGACCCAGTTCGCGCTTCATCTGGTCGCGCATCAAATACTTCTGGATCTTGCCCGTGATGGTCATCGGAAAACTGTCGACGAGGCGGATGTAGCGCGGGATCTTGTAGTGGGCGATCTGCCCTGTGCAGAAGTCGCGAACCTCCTGTTCGCTCAGCTTCTCGCCGGCCCGAACGATGATGCAGGCGCAGAGTTCCTCGCCGTATTTCGGGTCGGGCACGCCGACCACCTGCACATCCTGCACCTTGGGATGGCGATAGAGGAACTCCTCGATCTCGCGCGGATAGACGTTCTCGCCGCCGCGGATCACCATGTCCTTCAAGCGGCCGACGATGTTGCAGTAGCCGGCAGCGTCCAGGGTCGCCAGATCCCCGGTGTGCATCCAGCCGGCGACGTCGATGGCCTCGCGCGTCCGCGCCTCGTCGCCCCAGTAGCCCAGCATCACCGAGTAGCCGCGCGTCAGCAGTTCGCCGGTGGCGCCCCGGGGCACGATGCGCCCCTCGCTGTCGACGATCTTCACCTCGACGTGCGGCTGGATGCGGCCGACGGTCGACACCCGCAGTTCGAGCGGATCATCGGTCGAGCTCTGGAAGGACACCGGCGAGGTCTCGGTCATGCCGTAGGCGATGGTCACCTCGGCCATGTGCATCTGGGCGACGACGCGCTTCATCACCTCCACCGGGCAGGGACTGCCGGCCATGATGCCGGTGCGCAGCCGCGACAGGTCGAAGCGCGCAAACTCGGGGTGGTCGAGCATACTGATGAACATCGTCGGCACGCCGTGCAGGCCGGTGCAGCGCTCGGCCTCCACCGTCTGCAGGGTCGCCAGCGGATCGAAGCCCTCGCCCGGGAAGATCATGGCCGCCCCATGGGTGAGACAAGCGAGATTGCCCAGCACCATGCCGAAGCAGTGATACAGCGGCACCGGTATGCACAGCCGGTCCGCAGACGTCAGACGCATCGCCTCGCCGATGAAATAGCCGTTGTTGAGGATGTTGTGGTGCGACAAGGTCGCGCCCTTGGGCGCGCCGGTGGTACCCGAAGTAAACTGGATGTTGATCGGATCGTCGAACTGCAGCAGCGCCCCGCGCGCCTGAAGCGCCTCCAGCTCGGCGGCGCTGGCAGGAGTGCGCAGGGAATCGAAATTGAACATCCCCGCGCTCACTTCCTCGCCCAGGCGGATCACCATCTCCAGTTGCGGCAGGCGGCTGCTGCGCAGGCGCCCGGGAGTGCTGCGCGCGAGCTCGGGCGCGAGATCGCTGATGATTTCCAGATAGTTGCTGGCCTTGAAGCTCGGCGCCAGGATCAAGGCGCGGCAGCCGACCTTGTTCAGCGCGTATTCCAGTTCGGCGCGGCGATAGGCCGGGTTGATGTTGACCATGACCAGGCCGGCCTTGGCGGTGGCGAACTGGGTCAGCACCCATTCCAGATTGTTCTGCGACCAGATGCCGACCCGGTCGCCCGACTGCAGGCCGAGGCGGATCAGTCCGCACGCCAGGCGGTCCACCTCGTCGCGCAAGGCGGCATAGCTCAGCCGCGCCCCCTGGTGGGACACCACCAGCGCCTCGCCTCCGGCGTGACGGGCGCAGACGGCGTCGAAATAGGCGCCTATGGTGCTGCCGATCAAAGGCTCGGCCGATGCTCCATGCACGTAACTGATGTTCGTCATGACCTTGATCCCGCGGAGTTAGCCAGGGCCGATTATAAACGGGCGCCGGCGTTTCGAAATTCCTTAAATTACCCTTGCCGGGGAAACCGGCGCGGCAGCATCGAGAAGAGGACGCCGTCCTTGAGGACGAGGTGATGGTAGAGCGCTCCTTGCACGGCGCTCGCCGCAATGCCCATCCAGCGCGAATACGCCGGCGGCTCCGGACGCTCGTCGACCATCCGCCACAGTGTGCGCATCGCGGCGAGCGCAAACACGCATAATCCCAGGCTCTCGTGGAGCTGCCGGTCGAAGTCGCGGGCGGGCAAGT